>NZ_WEKR01000037.1:0-17826 GCF_024105395.1 Paracoccus sp. 08
GACGGTGGCGATGGTCTGGAACACGCGACGGTGGCGATGGTCTGGAACACGCCGTCGAACAGACCCGGCCCCTCCATCTGCTGGCCCAGCCCCTGGATCTTGGCGCGGATCGTGGACTGATAGGCGGGCAGTTCGGCGCTGAGCACGCTGACCTGCGACGTGATCAGCAGGCCCAACCCCAGTAGCATCGCGATGACTGTCAGCATGACCACCGACACCGCCGCCACCTGCGGAATGCCGCGACGGACCAGAACCTTGACCAGCGGCCCCAGGGCAAAGCTGATAAGGAAGGCGATCGCCAACGGGATCAGCACGTCCTGTCCGTAATACAGCAGGCCGATGATGACCGTGCCCACGACCAGCCATGCGGCCATGCGCACGATGTCGACCCGACCCTCGGGCGCGGCGACCGCGGCATTGGCATCCGGCCCCAGCAGGTCGTGCGGGGCCTGACGCGGCCCCGAAGTGTTCAGTGTCATGATGGTCCCCCGACATGCCCCCTGCACGGGGGCGCTGGTCAACACCATAATGCGGTACCTGTTCCGCTGTGCCAGCGGCTTGCCTCAGGTATCCTTCAAAATAGGTCTCAAAAGAGATATGCAGCGACGCCAATCAAGTGCGCTTTTGATATTTGGATACGGCGTATGATGGCTACACTCTCCGAGAACAAGGCGGTTTGAAACTTGCGCCGTGGCTCACGTTTCATTGTGAAGACAAGCAGGCTCTCCAGCGCTATGGGTCTATAAAGAGTGAAGCTGTCAAGCGGCGAGCAGGTACGCCCCCGCTTATACCTTAACCAATAGATTTCATGAAGTTTTTGACTTTTTCAGCATAGTCATTTGCGCTGATTACAACCTTGTTTTGAGAGGTCAGCCAACTAAAAAGGGAGGCAACTTGAATATCTGAAAACCGCATCTGCCATTGATCGAATATTCGCTGTTCCAGGGACCCCTGATCAAGAACAGTGAAGTTTATATGCCTGCTGTCTTCCTCGAGTTTGCTCAATAGCGGGTAAAGAGCGGACGGCGGACCCTCAAGCCATTGAAAGAATATTCCATTCTCGTAATGGAGGCATCCTGACAATCCTAACTCTAGGTTGCGGATGCGGGATTTTTCCAAAAGGTAGTCCAACGCGGGGGCATCAAGTCCGGGTGCGGCCGAACTTCTATAAAGGCAGTAGCTCAGACGTTCTACCTTATGTGCAGGTGCATCTATCGTCATATCATTCAATCTAAGATCTCCTACACTGACTGACATGGGAAGGGTGACGACCTTTGGACGTCATGCCGTATATATCTGCACATATACCAAAGCTCGCCAAACTGAGCCTAGGAATAATTTTCAATAAACCTCGAAAATTTTAGTCCTCGTTTAAGAGCTATCATTTGCGTATCGATATTTCTTAAAAAAATCTTCGATTTTCAAACCTTAGTTGCCTGTCAATCCGAGCAGCTTTACTGGAGCTGCCAAGGTAATCCATCTTCATTGATATGACGTTTACGGCCGTTTGCCGCCTGGTGATGCCGACTCAAAAGTCTTGGTCGTTCCAAGCGTAAGACTGCTTGCCCACGATGACGATATGGGCATGGAAGCTGAGAGGTTCGCCACTCAGTTCAACCCGCGGGCTACGAACTTCATCAGGCCAAACTCTTTCACTCTGATCGTAGACTGGCCAAGCAATGATGACAGCACCATCATCCTGAGACAGGTCCACCGCACTCGTTCAAAACCCTGCTCCCCTGGGTCTCCCTATTAGAGTAATGTCATTGAACATAACACTGCGACGGTACTGACAGGCATCCGGGATTAAGTTGTAATTTTTACTTATAGATCGCCATATAATTGTATCTCTATGATTGCAGGACTAACTGCCAGCATTTCTTTTCATTCAAACATTTCTTGTACTGCAGAATCCCCGTTGAATTGGCACTATGCTTATAGCCGAAGTGACTGTTCAGTATTTTCTTATCCTGTGATTGGGTAATTACGATCTGATTCAGATATTTGAACGGAAGATCGGTCGCCTCGTTCAAGACGAATTCAGATCGGAGCCTCCAATTGCCATGTACCAATAAAAGTCTGCTTGCTGTGGTGACGGGAGCAAGTGCTGGTTTGGGTCGAGCATTGTCCCGCCGTCTTACAGCACGTGGGGTCGTCGTCGTGGGCATCGCACGAAATGATCACGAACTACACGTCACGGGAAAAAACTGCGCTCCGAGTTCATTCCTCCCGATAAGGTGCAATGTTGCAGATTTTTTTGATGTGCAAACAGCGGCTAAGGAAATTCAGAAAAATATCGGAACGGTAGACATTCTCATCAACAATGCAGCTATCCTCGATGAATGCGATTTTTTGTCCTCGAATGCTGATCGTATCAACGACCAGATCCTGACGAACCTTCTAGGCCCAGTAAACTGCGTCAGGGCCTTTTTGCCGCAGATGTTAGTGCAGAAGAAAGGCAGGATCATAAACGTCGGCAGCTTTGCCGGGGACGATCCCCGGCAGGGAAAGCTCGGCTACGCGGTGTCAAAGGCCGGCGCCCGGTGTTTCTCGCTGGCACTTGCACGGGAGCTCGAGAGCAAGCTTCCATCGGTGACCGTGACGGAATGGATCCCCGGCATCTTGTGCACGCGGTATGGTCAGCCGGATGGCATCGACCCGGACGTGGCCGCATGCTGGGGCGTCGACCTGGCTCTCGACGATAGGGTGGAGCTTCACGGAAAGACCTACCTCAAGGATGAGGAATTCATCAGAACCACGACGATCCGGCAGAAGCTTCGCAGGGCGGTCGCATCGATGTTTTGACCCGGCGGCGCAGCCAGCCCGTCGCCATGACCAAGCCAAAAAACTCCAGCATTCGGTGGTCCAAGGTTAGAAAGCAGAGCACGACCAGGGGACGCAGTATGTAGGCAGAGGCTCCATCGAGGACCACGGCCTGAGTTCGTCTTTCACTCGCAGAAGGCTTCATCGCTGCTGGAAGCAGCAGCCAGTGTTTAGCCTGACAGAAGCCTGACGCTTCCATAGGTCGCAGCAAAGGTCGATACCGCCGCCGAGGCCGTGCCGGTGCAAAAGCCGATCGAGAACGCCACGCCAGCAACTGCTACGCCCTTGCCGCCCAAACCAACCTGCGCTCAAGAGCCGGTCAATAAGCCCGCGGCATGGCCTTTCGCAGCCCCGGCCGCCGCCAAGCTGCAGACCACCGACCGCCCCTGGGGTGCGCTGAGCCTGCCCAAGCGCGCCATTGTCAAGCACCTGGAGAAGCTGGCGCCCGCCTTCACGCCCGCAGAGGACCTTACCATCGCGGAGCTGCTGATCAGCGGCAACAAGATCGAGGCCGTCGCGCTGCAGCTGGAGGTGCAGGCCTCGATGGCTCTGGCCCGCTGGAAGGCGTTCCTGTGCGCCGAAGTGCTGGGAGAGAACGGCAAGCCCTCGATGGGCGGCCAGCAGCGGCTCCTGGCCGCGCTCTGGTACCGGAAGGACACCGCGGCATGTGCAGGTTCTCGGACGCTATAAAAGCTGGCAGGGGAGGTAGGGTGCAGTCCCGCCAGCTCTTCGACAGATCACCGACTGTGTGGCGGTCGGTGCGTGACCTTTTCCGAAATGTACGTAGCCCCGGAATCCATCAAGAGACCCGCGACGGAGTCATAGCTTTCCGTGACTGTAACCGCCGTTCCGTCCGTAAGGCTGAGCATACAACGGTCATCTGCCTGGGCTGTCATTCTGACAATCTGAGTGACCGAAACCGAGATGGAATAGCGGGCACCATCGCTGCCAAGCTGGTTAAGTTCGATGAAGCGCATTTTCACAGATCCTCTTTCTCCCGGAGAAAAACCGTCTGCCAAGCAAATAAGATGCATAAAGATTTGGTAAGTGCCGCATAAGCCGTCACAAGACCATAACCACTGGATCCCGCATCACCCGCGCCATGTCGATCACCGACGCTCTGGCGTGGGCTTTCCTGACCGAGAAGGCTGTCCTCGACTTCGACCAGTATGGCGCCCACGAGTTTGACCGGCGGGGCGTCGACACGCTCTGGATCATGGCCAAACGGCACAAGGTCGGCGTCACCGTCGACGGGGGAGGGACCAGCGACCCGCACCGGGACGCGCAGGTCATTGCTGCGGTAGTAGAGGCTCTGTCGGATCACGTCGGCGGCCGACGCATGGCCACGCAGATTGCCGAGCTGGCCCGCGCCCGCAGCGCGTCGGACTGGGGGCAGGGGGATCGCATCAGCATCACACCCTGCGGATGGGAATGGAGCGATGAAGAGGGGTGCTTCGTGGCCGGCGTCTCGCGTGACGGCAGCACCTGGGTCTGGCGCGACCGGCACCGGAATATGCACGAGCGCAAAGGCGACTTCTGCGCGATCAGCTACACCGGCACCGCCAGCATGGTCGCCGCCAAGCGCCGCAACTACCAGGCATGGTGCGGGGCGCTGCTGGACCTGTGGGCCGTCCTGAACAGGCCGGGTATGCTGGACACGATCGAGATCACCGGGGCGCAGCCGACGCTGGCACCGTGGCAGGAGGCTGATGCTAAGCCGTAGCCATTCGGGCCGGGTCGGGATCGACACGCACTCCAAGCTCATAAGCCAAGGCTTCCAGTCCGTCGATGATCGCATCGTAGGACGTCCCAGACTTCAGGAAATCCGCCCGGAGCTGGCGGTAGACGGCAAGCTGCTTGGTCAGTTCATCAAGTGGATAGGAGTCGGTCGAGTGGGTGCCGGACATGGTGAACGTCGTATCGGTATGCGTGATCTTCATGCGCGGTTTCTGCCCGATGCCAAGGCCGGGGTGCAAGGTTGATCCGCGAGCTTTGCAAGCTCGTAGCGGCCTTCGCCGTGCTGGTCGTGGTGCCGTCGTAGGCTGGGTTCTCAACGACCAGTAACCGCAATTATGCAACTCTATACGATTTAATTATGATATTTCAGTGGTTTATTCTGCGCCGTGAGGCAGAACGCCTTTTCAGGAAAATCAGAAGACACGGTGGCCCCACTGCGCGACATGAACCGATATGATTGCCATTCTATCGAGGTGTAACCTTGCCGCCCCGGATCGTTAACAAACCCTTGTTGCTTCCTAGAAAATCTACTTGGACACTAAGGGCGTTGGCGGTCTGTACGAGGTAGGTCGCCGAAGTCCCGTGTCGTACTGCGAACGATATATCAGCCATCCTGCTGATATACCGCAGACTGAAAGAGAGACGACATAATGTTGCATAATTGCTTGCTAGCCCTGATCCCCGCATTTGGCCTGAGCGGTCTTGCACAGGCGGAGGATATCTCCACGCATGTTCTGAACATTTCCACCGGGACCGGCGGTGCCGGTATTCCTGTGACGCTGGAAATGAAAGAGGGAGACACCTGGACCGAGATCGGGACGTCTACCACGGGTGAAAACGGTCGGGTCGAAGGCTTCGACATCGAGACGGAGGCCGCGACATATAGGCTGGCTTTCGATTTGTCGAATTATGCGGATCTGGGACAGACGCCATTTTTCCCTGAAATCGACGTCATCTTTCAGGTTCAAGATGCAGACCGGGAACACCACGTCCCCGTTCTCGTCAGCCCCTTTGGGTAGTCGACCTACCTGGGGAACTAATGACACGATCGTCAGGGGCAGCACGCCTCTGACGATCCTGATGTAAGAACCTTTGAGGACCGAGGTAATACATCACAGGCGCATTGAACGATACGAATACGCTCGGCTATACTCAGGTTTCACCGCGTTAAAAACGCAGCTTCTGTATGAATGCAAAGATTTTATGCAGAGCGGTTCTTCTGTTATAGATGACTCCAGCCCAAGGGCTCCGAAAGCGTGGCCCTATGAACGGTCCTGAACCGTGAACAGATGCTGAAACGCGCCGGGCATCCGAGCAACATCCGACAGGCGGCAGGTGTCCAGAACACCCATGAACGCCTCTCTCGCTTGCAGGATCACGGCCGGCAGCCCGCAACCCTGGGAGATACGGCATGTGCTGCAATCTATCAGGGGGTCGTCGCCTTCGGTGTATCGGACGACTTGGCCGATGGTGATCTCGATGGCCGGGCGTGCCAGCTGCAGTCCCCCCTGTCTGCCTCGGGTAGTCCGTATAAATCCTGCGCTCCCGAGGTCCTGAACGATCTTCATCAGATGGTTCTGGGAAATGTCATGGACCTCGGCGATCTGGCGGATCGATACCAGCCTGCCGTCGCTCGCTGCGAGATAGATCAACGCACGAAGGGCATAATCGGTGTAGCGGCTCAATTTCATAGGACATGAATACAAGTATTTGCTTTGCATGTATAGCACCGTATAGATGCATAAGAAATGCATGTTTAGGAGAATCACATGGCTCGCCCGCTGTCCCTGCAGACGATCACGGTGGTGAAAGCCACCGTTCCCGCACTGGAACAATATGGCCCGTTGATCACCGAGACGATGTACCGGCGGCTGTTCGAAAACGACCGTATCGCCGCCCTGTTCAACCAAGCAAACCAGCAGAAAGGCACGCAGCGGCTTGCCTTGGCACACGCTGTTCTGGCCTATGCCCAAAACATCGAAAATTTGGAGGTTCTGGGCGCGGCGGTCGAACGGATTGCCCAGAAGCATATCGGCTACGCGATCCTGCCCGAGCATTATCCCTTCGTCGGCCAAGCCCTTTTGGGCGCCATTGAGGAGGTTCTCGGCGATGCCGCCACGCCCGACATCCTGGCGGCTTGGGGCGAGGCCTACTGGTTCCTGGCCGATCTGCTGATCGCGCGCGAAGCCACGATCCGTGCCGAAATCGAGGCACAGCGCGGCGGCTGGACAGACTGGCGCCGCTTCACGGTCGCAGAGCGGCACGTTGAGGCAGAAGGCATCGTATCATTCGTGCTGCGCCCTGAGGATGGCGGTCCTGTCGTTGCCCACAAACCGGGCCAATATCTGACGCTGCGCTTTGACGCGGCCGGACTGCCCGGGGTCAAGCGCAATTATTCGATCTCCAGCATGCCAAGCGACGAAAGCTATCGCATTACCGTGAAGCGCGAGGCAGAGGGAGAAGCGTCGCGCTTCCTGCATGACCATGCGTTGGTGGGGACGATCCTGGAAACGACGCCGCCCGCCGGCGACTTCCACCTGTCAGACAATCCGCCGCGGCCGGTTGTCCTTCTGTCGGGTGGGGTTGGTCTGACGCCCATGGTCAGCATGCTGGAAGTCCTGGCCCGGAGGCATCGGGACGTCCCGGTCCATTATGTTCACGGAACAAGCAGTCCTGCACATCACGCATTGACCCGTCAGGTGCAGGACGCCGCGACGCGCCACGGAAATATTGTCGTCAGTACTTTTTACGAGAGCAGTGCAGACGTCCCGGCCCATTCCGGGCGGATCAGCATGGATTGGTTGCGGACCAACGTCCCGCTGACCGAGGCCGACATCTACTTGTGCGGCCCGCGTCCGTTTCTCCGCTACTTCGTTGCGGGCCTGAGGGAGGCGGGTGTTCCTGCCGATCGGATCCACTACGAGTTCTTCGGTCCCGCGGATGAGCAGCTCGCGGCCTGATGGGTCGCAAGACCGGCACGGGGGAAGCCGTTCTTTGGTGCAAAGCTGAAGCATGAAATTCAGCAAGGCTGGATCTCAGAAATGATTAGCGTTCACGCACAACACTATAAACACCGCTTTCACAGCTTGCTTCTCTGCCAAAAAGGCCCCGCGGTTGCGGGGCCTTCCCATGATACAAGACAATGGGATCAGGCTTTGGACGATGGTGTCTTTTCCGAATGCGTTGGACCACTGACCGTTTTCGCCTCGCCGGGCGTCTTCTGCAAGTTCTCCGAAGAAGCAGCCTTACCGCCGTCGTCGTCGATCAGCTCGCCTTTGGCAGCCGAGACGACATTGGTCACGGCAGCCTTGGCCTCTTGCACTCCAGCAGAGACGGCACTGCTGACTCGGTCTCTTTCTTCGTGATAGATTTTTTCGGCTTCGTCAAAGAGCTGATCTCGATAGTCCCCCAGCAACTCATCCTCGCGCCTTGTTCCGGGCAGCATCGCTCCCAATGCCGTCCCGCCGAGCAAAGCAAGAGCTCCGAACAACAGGGGTTCGTTGTCATAATTACGCGCAATTTTTCTGTTTGCCTGCGCCATCTGGCGACTGACGGCATCGCTGGCATCCAACGCTTTCCGACGGGCTGCCTCGATCCTGAGGCGAGCCTCCTCGCCAAAACCTTCGGTGCCTTCGCTGAGGAGATCACGAAGATGAAAAGCGTGATCTTTTGTTGCATCAATCATGCCAACGTCTTTCGTGGATCTGACAGACTGATCAGAGCGCGCATCTGCGTGTTGATCTGTCTTTCGGTTATCATCTGATGCCCAGCCTGGTCGCGAAAACGGTGGCCGGTTGCCGTAGGTCTGGGATGGGTCCGAAACCCGATTGAAATTGCGCTCATTTCGATCGGACCGGCTCGTCGACGACTGCCCGTAGCTGTGAACAGGATCATGACCGCGACCGAAGATCATCCAAGCCAGTCCGATGCCGGTCAGACCCAATGCTATGGGATTTGCGCGAGCGGCATCGCTTGCTGCCTCTGCCCATTCCGCTCCATTCTTGCGAACCGAACCCGTGAGGCGGCGCGATAGGCCATCAAAAGACAGTTCACCCTGCAGATCGTCGAGCGTACGCCGCAGCGCTTCGCGGTCTTTTTCGATCTCACGCTCAATCTGGTCAGGGTTATTGAGGTCATGCGTCATGATAAGCTTCCTTTACCGCGCTGGCATCCCGCTGAACATTCTCGACGGTCCGTGTGGGCATAAGGTTTTCCGGCTTCAGATCAGCCATGCCTTTGCGAAGAAGCACATAGGCCAGGATCGCCAAGACCACGCCGACAACCACTGCGCTCCAGATTGGTCCTAGATCCGTTTCGGCAAGTGCAGCGACCAAAGCAACGGTAAGCACGTTGAGCGTAACGATACCTAAAACGGCTGCGGCCACGATCATGCCCAGGCCCGTTCCCGCTCGGTTCAGGTTCTGACGCAGTTCGGCTTTGGCAAGCGTGACTTCCTTGCGAACCAGGTCGCTGGAAATGCGCAGGGCGTCGGCAGCCAGCGAGGCAGGGCTTTGCGAGCGAACGGGATCAGGCATGCGAACCTCCATCGCTGCGACCGCCGGAAATAGGAAGCGGGTTGGTTGAGGCAGAGTGATCCGCTACAGATGTGTTGTCCGCCTGCGCGTCACTATTTACCGTCCCGACGCGGACAGGGGTTTTCGATGAACTAGGCCGTGACATGTTGGAATCTAGGAAGCTTTTCTTCTGCTTGGAATTCGAAGGCATGGTAGAGCCTGCACGCAAAAAGCGAACTGCGGCAAAACCCGCCAAGGCCGACAGCCCCAGGAAAGCCCCTGGCTGACGGTGTGCGAACCTGCGAACCTCCTCAACCATCTCCCGAGGATCCGTGGCGTTCAGACTATCCGCCAGACCACTGACGGCGTCGGCCGCACGGTCGAACAGCGTCGCGACGGAAGAATTAGGATCAATCTCAGACCCCGCCTTGCGAAGGCCAGCAGCGAGACTTTCAGCACGCTCTGCCACTCCCGAACGGAGATCCTTCTCATAGCGCTTGGCTTCATCCTTGACGCTGCCCGCGAGACGCGAGGCCTGTTCCGTCGCTTCCGCCTTGATGCTCTCTGTCGTGGATTTGCTGGGGGACTTGGAACGCGAATTGTCGTCGACCATCATTTTCTCCCTTGAAATTATTTATTAGGGCAAGTGCAGCGCTTTGTGCACTGACCTCGGCTATCGACAGACAAACCTTCAAACGATCCCGTCGTTCCACTGATGTTTCTTATGGGTAATTGACGCCGCCAGTGGGGCACAATCGCGCCGAAACTGGGGAGCGAAATAAATTTCGCCGAGAACATATAATTATAGGGTAGGTTCCATGCTGATATCTGCCAGAGATGCCCTACAGCATCGGCATGGCGGGACAGGATCAAGCTTGAGTAGCAAACCCACCTCGCTGCTTCTCAGCAGATCCTGCTCATCCGGTGCATCTCTGCGACCACGCGCCGTTCGTCGTAGGGCTTGTCAAAAAACACGCAGTCGGCAGGTAGCTTCATTCGCCCGATTTCTGCCTTCCCGGAGGTTACGATGACATGAATGGGCGGCCAACGCTCGCGGATCAGTGCGGCCAGTTTAAGGCCATCAACGCCCCGGGGCATATCGACATCGGTGAAGACGATACGAATATCAGGACGGGTTTCGAGGATCCTGACGGCATCTGTGGCGTCAGTAGCTTCAACCGCTTCGAAACCTGCATCTTCGACCATGTCGAGTGCGGCCATTCGAAGGATCGGTTCATCTTCTACGACCAGAACAAGCTGGCGTTTCAAGGGAGCATATTGGGCCATCAGGTCTTTCCGTCTCAGGGCTGCTGCATCTGGGAAAGCGGAGCTTCCATCGACGCGAGCAGGCCATCTTGGTGGTAACCAAGCTCAACGCCACCAGTTCCAATCAGTCCCATGCTAATCAGTCGCGACCCGAACCCTTTGCCGGATGGCTGATCAACCGGGGGGCCGCCGGTTTCCGCCCAGCACATCCGCAAAGTCTCTTCTTCAGTGCTGTTCTCGATGGTCCAGGTAATCGTCACGCGTCCTTCAGGTACGGAAAGGGCGCCGTATTTGACAGCGTTGGTCGCTAACTCATGCAGAAGGAGCGATAGGGACAACGTGGCCCGGGGTCCGATCTGGAGGGACGGACCCTCCAAATGAAATCGGCCCGCCTGATCAAACGCTGCCAATGTTGCCTTGGCAACGTCCTCCAGGGCAGCGGAAGCCCAACGCTTTTTTAGCAGTGCATCATGGGCGCGAGACAGCGCACCGATACGTTGTGTCAGTGCCGTCACGGCGTCCTTCTCAGAGACCTCCCGAAGCGTCTGAGTCGCGATGGCCTGGACGATCGCAAGCGTGTTTTTCATGCGATGGCTGAGCTCTTCGTTCAGGATGTGCTGCTCCTGTTCGGCCCGCGCCCGGGCAATCGCCCCATGCGTCCGGTCCCCGACCTGCCGCACGAGCGCGATTTCTTCCGATGTCCATTCCCGCGCTTGGGCATTCAGAACGAAGATGACAGTGTCGAGAACACCGCGCACCATGATCGGCAGGTTCAGGAGTGCCCGACAATGGACCTTCTCAAGGCTGTCAGCCTGGCTGGCTGTCCTGGGATCTATCTTCACGTCTGGAATGACGACGGTCTGGCCGCGCTTCAGATCCTCGATGTAGGAGCCAAACGACCTTAAATGGTGAGACCCGACCACGCTGACGCCAGAGGCGTCGCACCAGTCCACCGGTACGTCGATTTCCTCCTTTTCCAGGTCCACCTTCCCAAACCCGATGCAGCTCCCGCCGATGGCTTGGTTCATGCATTCTGCCGCCGCACGAGCGATGTCGTCAGCATTAATCAGATCGCGCAGCTGCTCGCTGAGGTCTGCAAGAGCCGCAATGCGCCTGGTTTGAAGAACATGTTCCGTGACATCAGAGCCCTCAATGAAGATGCCGGTTACAGTGCCTTTATCGTCCCGGGTCGGCTGGCAAACAAAATCGACGAACCGTTCATCTACCGGGGAATGGGGGTCATTTTGAATTGCGTAACGTGCACCCTTCTGCGTGAAGGGTTTTCCCAACCGGTAGGCCTCATCGAGCAGGTCCACGTAACCTTGTTCTGCTGCGTCAGGCAGAGCTTCGGCAAAACGCTTCCCAATAAGCTGCCGGTTTCCGACCAGCCGAAGGTAGGCGGGATTGACCAGATTAAAGACATGAGCGGGGCCTTTCAGCAGCGCCATGAAGCTTGGGACCTGATCGAACATGGCAGCCAGTTCCAGATGTTCATGCGCCGCCTTGTTTTGCTGTCGTTCCGCTTGGAGGAGCAGATCGTTATGGCGCGAAATAAGACGGCGCATCTCTAGAAGGCTCACGACCTGCCGGGCCAGCGACCTGAGATCATCGGCCTGGACCTCCGTCAGTCCCTCCGGGCGCGGAGCGTGGTCGATGACGCATATGGTGCCAAGTGTCAGTCCCTCGGCTATTACCAGGGGCGCGCCGGCATAGAACCGCAGATGCGGATCCTCCAGAACCAGCGGATTTGACTGTGTCCGGGGATCCAGTGTCAGGTCGGGAATGATCAGAAGGTCACGCTGCCCGACAGCGTGCTTGCAGATGGATTGCGCGATCGGCGTTTCGGAGGGCTCGAAACCAACCCTCGCCTTGAACCACTGCCGCTCGGCGTCCAGCAGACTGATGAGTGCAACCGGGGTATCACAGAGCCTCGCGGCCAAACGGACAATGTCGTCAAAGCCGACTTCCGGTGCGGTGTCGAGAATATCATGCGCATGCAGCGCATCGAGACGATCGGCCTCGTTCATGAGGTCCGCCGGATCTGTAGCCACTTGCTTGCGAGGCAATTCATGTGTCCATGTAAAAGAGAGTTTGACCTTGCGTTAACGGATATGAAGGCCGTTGTCAGCAGAGGTTCTCAAGCGTGCGCATTATCCGGCCACAACCGAGCTTTAACGCCATATAGAGGGCGGACTTGCTGACCTTTACGCGGGCCGCGGCCTCACGAACGTTAAGGCCCGGCGCGATCAACTGTCGGGCACGTGTGATCTTATCAGGGGAAAGAGCAATGGGGCGCCCCCCTTTCCTCCCTCTTGCAGCGGCAGCTTTCAATCCTGCGCCGGTCCGCTCGCGGATCAGGTCTCGCTCGAACTGACCGAGGGCTCCGAAGAGATGAAACACCAGCCGCCCGGTAGGGGTGGTCGTATCGATTGCCTCGGTCAGTGATCGGAAGCTCCCCCTGCCCTCCAGTTCACTCACTGCTTGCAGTAGATGGTTATTGATAATGTAACCGCCCCTCCAACGGCATCTGTGTGCCAAGGTGGGTCTGTAACGATCCACAAAGGGGAGCGGTCATGTCGGAGATTATCACGGTCGGGCCTGCTATCACGCAGACGGACATTCTTCACGTCTCCGCCCCAAGATCGGAAGCTCCCGGCTTCCCGATCACGTGCGCCATCGCTGGAACGACTGTCCCCCGGGTTCGTTGAGCCCGCGATAATAATATGGAAATCAGGAGAAAAGTCCTATGGCACAGAACCGTTCAGGGACGGGCAGAGGGTCGGCCGCAGACAAGATCGTGACCACGAAGGACGCGGCCCGTGAGGAAGCCGGTCGGATTGCAGGCGATGCGAAAAGACTTGCCCGCGATGTCTCCGGGCGCGGCTCTGAGCTGGTCGACGGCGCCTTGGAGACCGGACGGGACTACGCTGCACGGGCCCGCTTGGAGGCGGAGCGTGTCTATAACGTCGGCCAGAGGCGCGCCGAGGAAGCGGCTTTTTATGCGGAGCTGGGCTATGAAGAAGCCGCGGACATGATCCGGCGGCATCCGGCCCAGGCCATGGGTCTCGCGGTTGGCGTCGGCGTGCTGATCGGACTGCTGATCGCGCGGCGCTGAGGCTGCCAGAAAGAGACTTGCGGAGAGACAGGTTTCGCTAGCTAGCCGTGGTCCGTTTCCCAATCTTGAATAGAAAAACCCCCAGCACGCGAGACTGTGCCGGGGGTCAAGTTCATCGAAACGGATGATGCCTTAGTCTAGCCCAGACATCACCCGGATGCACATCATCAGATCCGGGGCTTGCTCGCGTCATCGCGACTTCCGTCCCGATCATTCTCGACTTCTACTTCCGTATGACAAACCGTGTCGGAGATCGTTTCGGCATGGGTGCCGCTGACCTTCTCCAGGCCGATCTCCTCGACCACACGGGCTTCCTTGGCGACCACGGCCTCCTCGGCATATTCCTCTGCCTCGATGGTGCGATCCTGAAAGGCGGCATCAGCGCCCGTCGCGGCCCGATCGACGGGGCGGCGCTCCAGCTCGACCCGCTCGTCACGCAATTCGACGGTCTCGTTCACAGGCTCCTCGACCGTATAGGCACGCACCCGCACGCGACCATGGCTGGTGTCGCGCTTGCCGATGCTGATCTGCTCCTCGACCACCGGGATGCTGTCCGGGTCGGTGGCGCGAGGCGCGTCGGCCGCAAGACCGGCGGTCGTACCCAAGGCGATGTCGACAGAGCCGTACGGATTGGCCTCGTAGCCCCCCCAGCCTTCCGCACGCCAGCTGGCCTCGCCCTCGTTCAGATCAACGGTGCCTTCGTCATCTAGAACGTCCAAGGCCATATCATAATGGGCGGCGGAGATACCGAAGACAGTCACCAGGTATCCACCGCGGGACAGACCCTCGGCATAGGCATAGCGGTCTTCCTCGGGGAAGAAGAAGTCGCTCAGGCTGTCCCAGAAGCTCTTGTCCTACTCGGGCGAACGTTGGGCTGTCGCTCTACCCGCCGGCCCTTCGACCATGCGGATATGATCCTCGGAGATCCCGCTGGTGCGCAGGCGCTCCACGGCCCGCTGAGCCTCCGCCCGGTCATCGAACAGGGCCGAGACGGATTTCCGTGCGCCACTGGTCATCGTGTTTTCATTATCATAGGTCATCTGGAACTTCCTTTCTGAAGTCGTGCATGTCTTGAGAGTTGCCGTCCTGAGCATCCATGTGATCGATGTGCGCGCGCGGCTTGCGCACAGACATGGGAACATCGTGGGTTTCTCGATACGCGGTCTGGCGAACATGGATCTCCTCGCGGAAAAACAGCTCGCGGGTCATCACGATCCGCTCCTCGACCACGGGGATGATCGTCACGTCGCCCTACACCCGGATCTCCGGGATGGTGTCGATCACGCGTTCCACAGGGATGCGGACCACGTCCACGTCGATGGACTGCAGATACACGGGGACGGTCTCATTGATAGTTTCGGTAATTGTTTGCACGCGAACGCGCCCCGTCACCGTTTTTCTTTCGCCGATCGTCACAGTCTCTTCGACAAGAGATAGAGCCGGTTTGTCGTTATCACCCGCCATTTGGCACTCCCATACGTCCAGCCAACCAGCGGACTTGAAAGTTGTTACATAGGCATTCAAAGCCGTGGAGGCAGCCGGATTTGATCAGTGCGAGGCGGTGGATTTCGCGGTTTTGGTAGAATAAACGGGGTTGACGAACGAATCAGTCCGCTAAACAGCTGATGAACTTGAAAAATATAATATGCACCCAAAAATCCTGAGAGGCGATGAGGTGTTCCATTGATAAAAGTTGATTATGCAATAATGGCCTGAGTTGTCTTAATTAATAGGCCATTTGTTGCTTACCTTACCCAATTGCATTATCTGCAATTATAAATTTTTTACTTCATCTCTATTAATTTTATTCACGAATTTTGAAACAATATACACCCACTTGTGTTGGGGCCGCATCGAAGACTGCAATTCAGAGCTGAAAGGATACAGCCAGATGCTTATCAAACTCATGGGTAGCGTTGCTGCCACCGCGATCTTTGCCAGCACCGCCATGGCACAGGATGCACCGACTACAGCACCTGTCGCTGGCGGCAAAGTTGTCGTGGACCAGGCAGATCCACAGGTTGATGTGACCGTCCCCGCTCCCGACGTCGACGTGTCGCAATCGGCTCCAGAGGTGAACGTGGAACAGCCGGAGCCTACTGTTACTGTGCAGCAGGCTCCTCCCCAGGTGACTGTTGAGCAGTGTGCGCCCACCATCACCGTGACCCAAGCCCCACCCACCGTCACCGTCGACATCCCACAGCCGGTTGTCGGTGTGCGTATGGCCGATCCCACTGTAAACGTGACTGAAGGTGAACCGCGGGTCATGGTCGATACGCCTGACCCGGTCGTGAACTACATCGCCCCAGAGCCGAACATCGTGGTGAGTGATTCCGAAGCTCAGATTGACGTTCGTGAAGCAGAGGCCGATGTGGACGTTGATCCAGCAGAAGAGGCTCGGGTCAATCTGACGAGCGGGGAACCTCAGGTTAACATTCAGGAAAGCGGTGAGGCCGACGTAAATATCGCTGCAGCGCCAGAGCCGAATGTCGATATCCAGGATGGCGGCGAAGCCAACGTCGACGTGAACCAGGAAGAGCCTGCCGTGGACGTGACCGGTGCCGCGATGGGCGCTATGGAGATGCGCGAAGGCTACCAGGCTGCCGATGTCACGATGCTTACTGCAGAAAACGTCGAGGGGACCGACATCTATTCGGCCGATGATGAAGTTGTCGGGCAAGTCAACAACCTGATCATGACTACGGACGGCCAGATCGAACAGGTTATCGTGGGTGTCGGTGGCATGCTGGGGATGGGTGAGCGCGACGTGGCCTTCACCATGGACGAGGTGTCATTCCAGCAGGCGGTCGAAGGCGGGGACCTGCGCGGCTACGTCGCCGCACCGTCGACCGAGATCGAGAATATGCCGGAATACGATGGCGTGAACTGATCAGAGACATGGCGGCTGCACTTTCCCGCAGCCGCCGCCTGCCCCTAGGCGTCTCTCGCGTTAAGGTGATTACCGCTTTTTGCGTTATTGAACAAGGATACCTGCCCCATGGCTCAACCACCCCTGCACGACCCCAATCATGCGGCCCGCAATTCAACCGGCCATGTGAGCGGACAGGAAGAGAAGAAATCCAAGGTCATCCCTATCGCCATCGGCATCGTGGCGCTTCTGGTCATCTTCTTCTTTATCGTCCCCATGTTTACCAGCGACGATGATGCCGAAACTACAGAGACGACCACGGAGGCCCCGGCTTCGGCTATGACCGAGGAAGAGCCGGCAACCGAGCCCGTCGTACCGGATACCGACATGGCTGAGCCGGAACCGGCGGCCACTGAGGCACCTGTCTCGGTCGAGGAACCCGCCGCTTCTGTAACGCCAGCAGCGACCCCCGAGGCCGGTACGGACATCGAGGACAGCGACACCCAGCAGGGCGTCACCGTGGAGATCGAGGATCCCGCCGAGACCCCGGCGCCTACCCCGGCCCCCGTCGATGGCGAGACGGAAACCATGACTGTGCCCCTGCAGGAGCCGGCGCCCGCGCCCGTAAACTGATCCACTCGGCGACCTTCGCCAACTCACGGAAAGTTAATGGAAGGGCCCGGCGCTGATGCGCCGGGCCCTGCTTTCTCTCGATCCGGGATTGTCGCAGTTTCCAGCAGCGCCGCAATCTGGTTGCGATAAGACGAACCGAGCTTCGGCGCGGATGAATGCCACCCCTGAGAGTTTACGGACGGTCAGCCGGCCGGGAGGTTGGCCGCCATGTCATTCACCGCCGGTTCGATCTCCCGGCATGTCCCCTCGACAGTGCTGCCCTGGGATGCAGCCGCGTCGGACAGGGTTATTTCCTGATCGTTGAATGCCACGATACTCTGGTTTCCCTGCTCGATTGCGGCAGTCTCGGCAGCCTCGTCTCCTGAAGGCAGCATGGTCATTATCTGAGCTTGGGCCTGGACGACCTCCGGACCCGTAAACCCTTTCTCCTCGCAGTACTGCAGGATCCCGAGCTGATTGCTGGCGGCCTGCCATGTGGCTTCCGTATCTAGTGCCGGTTGAACGACGGACATCACTAGCATCAGGCCTGCACCGATCATCAAAGCTACGCTTCGCATCATTTGGGCTCTCCAATTAAGGGTCGAACACGACAGGCGCGTTACCCCCGTCGCTGCCCGTCAGGGTCAGTTCCGTCTTCTACCCGCTTCTGCGCGAGGGGATCTATGGCCCCGTGGGCAAGACGATCGACATCGTCTCCATCCTGGGCACGCTGTTCGGGGTCGCGGTCTCGCTCGGCCTAGGCTCGTCGCAGGTCGCGGCGGGACTGTCGGCGCTGTTCGGCTGGTCGAACGACACCGGGTTGCGCCTTGCGATCCTGGGCAGCCTGACGATCGTCGCCACGATCTCGATCGTCGCCGGCCTGGACAAGG
>NZ_WEKR01000005.1:0-176128 GCF_024105395.1 Paracoccus sp. 08
TCGTGAAGCATTGCAGGACAAGGGCATCACGCCATGCATTCCTGGCCGGAAATCCCGAGGCAAGCCCGTCACATACGATAAACGCCGCTACCAGCGGCGCAATCGTATCGAGATCATGTCCGGCAGGCTCAAGGACGGGCGCCGCGTCGCGACCCGCTACGACAGGTGCCCGAAGGGCTTTCTGTCCGCCATCGCTCTCGCCGCAACTGTCATCTCCTGGCTTTGAAAATTAACGAGACTGGAGCCTAGTTGCGCCAGCGTCCAAAGTGTCGGCAACAGTTTTATGATTGATCATTTCCAGAAAACGATGAACGCCTAATGCAAGCTATCAGAGCCGACAAGATTGCCGTTTCTAATTATGCTTGACACAGCAAATTACGTTTGCGCGGGTATACGGCTTTAGCGTTCAACTGCATCTCTTGTACCTATTTGCATCACAGATGCTTGGTGTGTGTAAACACAGCACTAATGTCCCTTAGAAATTTAAAAACGCCTCTACCGCATATTTAAGTTCGTCAGGGCTCACTACAAATGCTAGCAGCCGGTCTGGTTATCTCCAAGACGGTGCTAGTCATGCCCTGCCAGACCGTAATCGAAATGGCGGTAAGCTCTGGGGCGTTTTACGGTTTGGCCAGGCGAAATCTCATGCCATCGCCTTTGATCGGGACGTTGCGTGTGGGCCCACCGGCAACCAGGTCATACGCCGCAAATCCGGCAGGATACCGGCACCGCAGATGGCCGCGTTCCGATGATTGGTCGGGTGCGATCAGTCATGGCCGCCAGCCTGGAACAGGCTTTCGGCGGACGCGTCCGGGGCGGGATCGCTGTCCATCGTATCCTCGGCGGACAGGATGTGGACCTGCATCATGCGTTCGGCCCAGTGCGGCTTGCGGGCGGCGATAGCGGCGGCGATCTCCAGGTGGTGCTGGGCCGAACGGCGCCGCTGCTGGGGGGTGAAGCGGCGGAAGGTGCGCGTGACCAGCGCCACGTCGACCGTCGCGCGGATCAGGTGCATCAGCCTGGGGGACTGCGTCGCCTCGGCGATCAGCGCGTGGAACCGGGCGTTTTCCTGGTCGATGCCGGCGATCAGGGCCTCGCTGTCCTCGGCGACCTGCGCCAGCGCCTGCATGCGGTGGGCGGAGGCGGTCAGCGCCTCGATCTGGGCGGGCGTCGCGCGTTCGGCGGCCTTGGCGGCGGCATAGGATTCCAGCCGCAACCGCAGTTCGAAGATCTCGCGGACCTCGTCGGCGTCGGGGACCACGCACCACAGCCCCTGCCCCTTGCGACGCTCCAGCAGTCCCTCCAGCAGCAGGCGCTTGATCGCCTCGCGGATGGGCGTGCGCGAGATGCCCAGGTCCTCGGCCAGCCCGACCTCGGTCACCTTGCGGTCGGACGGCAGGCGTCGCTCCAGGATCGCCTGGCGCAGTTCGCGATAGGCCCGCCTGGACGCACTTTCCGCTGATTCCGGCTGCATCTTGAACCCTTCCGCCACGTGCTGCTGGGGCGCAGTTCATCATCTGGTCGGGGGCATTACAATCCCCGGCAATGAGTGCAGGAAAGCTGGCATGCTTCACTGGAACCGTATAAAATCAATCTTCAGACTAAAAAATGGATACAAATTTCAGGCCGCGCGGATTAAAACCGTCATGAACGCATCAGGGAGGGATGGCGATGACAGGGAAAGCACCGTTCGGGCCGCTGCAGGGTCTGCGGGTCGTCGAGATGGGGCAGCTTTTGGCGGGACCGTTCGTCGGCAGCCGCTGCGCCGATTTCGGGGCCGAGGTCATCAAGGTGGAGGCGCCGGGCAGCGGCGATCCGATCCGCAGCTGGGGCCGCCTGCAGCACGAGGGCAAGACGCTGTGGTGGCCGATCATGGCACGCAACAAGAAATCGGTCTCGATCAACCTGCGTGCCGCCGAGGGGCAGGAGCTGGCGCGGTCGCTGATCGCGCAGGCCGATGTCCTGATCGAGAACTTCAAGCCCGGCACCCTGGAACGGTGGGGCATGAGCCCGGAGCAGCTGCACGCCCTGAACCCCGGGCTGGTGATCGTGCGAGTCTCGGGCTTTGGCCAGACCGGCCCCTATGCGGCGCGACCCGGCTTTGCGTCGGTGGGCGAGGCGATGTCGGGCCTGCGCTATATCAACGGCTATCCGGACATGCCGCCGCCGCGCTATGGCATCTCGCTTGGTGATACGCTGACGGCGCTGTTCGCGTTCGAGGGGATGATGATGGCGCTGTATCACCGCGACCGGAACGGCGGGCGCGGCCAGGTGGTGGACGCGGCCATCACCGAAAGCTGCTTTGCAATGCTGGAAAGCACGGTCACGGAATATTCCAAGGCCGGAGAGGTCCGCCAGCCGTCCGGCACCGGGCTTGCCAAGATCGCGCCGTCGAACATCTATCCGGCCAGGGACGGCACCTATGTGGTGATCGCGGCCAATGTGGATGCGATGTTCCGCCGTCTGACGCAGGCGATGGGCCAGCCGCATCTGGCGGACGATCCGCGCTTCGTGACCCATATCGCGCGGGGCGAGAACGCGGAGCTGCTGGATTCGATGATCGCGACCTGGTCCGCGTCGCTGGACGTGGCCGACCTGACCGCGCGGCTGGAACAGTTCGGCGTGGTCTTCGGCCCGATCAACTCGATCGCCGAGGTGGTCCAGGACCCGCACTTCCGCGAACGCGGCATGGTGCGTGACCATCACGACGATGACTTCGGCACGATCACCGTCCCCGGCGTCTTCCCGGTCCTGTCCGAGACGCCCGGCGACATCGCCTGGCTGGGCCCGCAGCAGGTGGGCGCGCACAACGCCGAGATCTATGCCCGGATCGGCCTTGGCGAGGAGACGATCGAGGATCTCAAGGCGCGGGGCGTGATATGAGCGTCACGATCTGCGAGGTCGGCCCGCGCGACGGGCTGCAGAACCTGCCGCGCCTGTTCTCGGTTCAGGAGCGGGCGCATCTGATCGCCGAACTGGCGGCCGCGGGGCTGCGCCAGATCGAAGCCGTCAGCATGGTGAACCCGGCCCGCGTCCCGCAGATGGCGGATGCCGAGGCGGTGCTGGACGCGCTGCCGCCCCTGCCGGCGGTCCAGCTGTCGGCCCTGGTCCTGAACCGCATGGGGGCCGAACGGGCCCTGGCGACCGGGGTGCGCGAACTGCGCTTTGCGGTCGTCGCGTCGGACACGTTCTGCCGGCGCAACCAGAACATGGGCAGCGACGACAGCCTCGCGGCCTTTGCCGCCGTGGCGCCGATGGTCGGCCAGGCCGGGCGGCAGCTGACCGGCGTGATCGCCACCGCCTATGGCTGCCCGTTCGAGGGAGAGATCGCGCCCGCGCGGATCGCGCAGATGGCAGAGGCGCTGCGCGCGGCGGGCGCCGACCGGATCGTGCTGGCCGACACGATCGGCGTCGCCGCCCCCCGCGACATCGCGCGGGTCCATGACGCCTGCCGCGACGCGCTGGACGGCATTGCCTGGGGCGTGCACCTGCACAACACCCGCAACACTGGCTATGCCAACCTGATGACCGCGCTGGAACGCGGCGCCGGCATCATCGATGCGTCCATCGGGGGGCTTGGCGGCTGTCCCTTCGCGCCCCGCGCCACCGGCAACATCGCGACCGAGGACGTGCATTACCTGCTGCACCGCGAGGGGATCGACACCGGCCTGGATCACGACCGGCTGGCCCTGCTGGTGGAGTGGCTGGCCGAACGCGTGCCGGACAAGATCACCGGCCAGCTGGCCCGCGCAGGCTGGTTCGGCGCCTGACCTGCATCGGCGCCCGGCCGTCCGGCCGGGCGCCGATCACTACAGCCCCGGTATCGCCAGGACGATCTGCGGGAACAGCGCGATCAGGAACACCGACCCCAGCATGATCGCGACGAAGGGCAGCGCGCCCTTGGCCACCACCGACAATGGCGCACGGTCCAGCGACTGGATCACGAACAGGTTCAGCCCGACCGGCGGGGTGATCAGCGCGACCTCGATCAGCAGCACGAAGAAGATGCCGAACCAGATCGGATCGATGCCAAGCGCGATCACCGTCGGCATCAGCACCGGCACCATGATCAGCAGCATCGACATGCTCTCCAGGAAGAAGCCGATGAAGATCAGCATGACCGCGATCAGCAGCAGCGCCAGCGTCGCCGTGTTGAAGTAGTCCTCGAACAGCCAGGCCAGTTGCGCGGGCAGCTGATAGAGGGTGATCGCCTGGCCGAAGATCTTGGCGCCGATGACGATCAGGAAGATGACCGTCGTCGTCTTGACCGTGTCGCGCACCGCGCCCAGGAACACCGCACGGCTAAGCCGTCCGCCCGCCGCCAGGATCAGCAACGCGACGGATGCGCCGATGCCCGAGGCCTCGGTCGGGGTGAAGATCCCGCCATAGATGCCGCCCAGGATCGTGCCCGCCAGCAGCAGCGTCGGCAGGGCGCGCCGCGTCGCGGCCAAGCGTTCGGGCCAGGTCGCGCGCGGCATCGCCTGATGGGTGCCCTGAATCGCCGATGCGATGACCACATAGACGCCGAACAGCACGATCAGCAGGATGCCCGGACCGACGCCGGCCAGAAACAGCTGACCGATGCTTTGTTCGGTGATCGCGCCATAGATGATCAGCGGAACCGAGGGCGGAATGATGATCCCCAGCGTGCCGCCTGCCGCCATCAGGCCCAATGTCAGGCTGCGCGAATAGCCGCGCTTGACCATCTCGGGGATGGCGACGGTGCCGACGGTCGCGGCCGTGGTGATCGAGCTGCCCGAAATGGCCGAGAAGACCCCGCAGGACAGCAGCGCCGCGATGCCCAGGCCGCCGGGCCAATGCCCGACCCAGCTCTGCATCGCGACGAACAGGTCGCGCCCGATCCCCCCGCGCAGCAGCAGGTTCGACATCAGCAGGAACAGCGGGATGGCCAGCAGCACGAAATCGTTGATGCCGCCGAACAGCGTACTGGCGACCATCGACAGCGGCAACCCGTCGATGGCCAACAGCCCCGCACCCAGGATGCCCAGCGTGAAGGCCACCGGAATGCCGGTCATCAGCAGCGCCAGAAGCGCGCCGAAGATCAGGAACGGGGTCATCGTCCGGCCTCCCCAGGAGCGTTGTGCGACAGCTCCTGTTCGGTGCTGCTGGCGAAATCGGGGGCGGGACGGCCCGGCAGCCGGATCAGGTCCGCCAGCGCCTGCAAGGCCAGGATCGCAAAGCCAAGGATGATCGGCAGTTCGGCGATCCAGGTCGGCATCCGCAGCATCGAGGGCTGGCGCCGCCCGAAGGCGATCGAGTCCAGCGTCGATCCCGTGGCGACCCACAGAACAAAGATCGAGAACCCCAGGATCGCCACAAGGCTCAGCGCCTCGGCCGCCTTGCGGCCTGCGGGGGGCAGTTGCCCGATGACGGCGGTGATGCGGATCATGTGCCCGTCGCGCAGGCAATACCCCATCGCCAGGAAGGTCAGCCAGATCATCACTGTGGTCGCGACGTCCGATGTCCAATGCGTGGGGGCGCGAAAGACATAGCGCGCCACCACCTCATAGGTCAGCAGCATCGTCATGGCGACGATGCCCACCTCGGACAGGCGCGCCGCGATCAGCGACAGCCCGTCCGCCAGGCGCAGCGCGCCACGGGATGCAGTCATGCCCCTGCCCTCAGCGCAGCGCGTCCAGCGCCGTCAGAAGCTGGTCTCCCGCCTCGCCCGCCTCCTGGCGGAACTGCTCGACCGCGGGGCGGGTGGCCTCCTGCCAGACGGCGATCTGCTCGGGCGTCAGTTCGGTGACGGTCGCATGGCCGTTCTCGGCCAGCCACTGCGCGGCCTCGACATTCTCGGCCTCGGTCTCGGCGCGCATCTTCTCCTCGGCGCGGATGGCGGCCTCGGTCATCCAGGCCTGCTCCTGTTCGGACATGCTGTCCCACAGGGCCGGGTTGATGACCGCGATGAATTCGGCCAGGCCGTGGCTGGTCATGGTGACATGATCCATCACCTCATAAAGCGCACGCGACTTGACCGCGGTGGTCCCGCTCATCCCGATATCGACCAGGCCGCGCTGATAGGCCACGAACTGCTCGGCGCCGCCGACGACCACCGCCGATCCGCCCACGGCCTCGATCAGATCGCCCGTCGGCTTGCCGGTCGCACGCACCATCTTGCCGCGCATGTCATCCGGAGAGACGACCGGCGCGCCCTTGGACAGCATTTGCACCGGGCCGTAATCCTGCCACCACAGCACCTTGGACCCGGCCTCCAGCAGCAGGTTGTCAAAGGTCGTGCGGAACGCGCCCTCACGGTCGGCGGCGCGCGCCAGGATCTGATAGTCCGGGAACATGAACGCGACCGAGAAGATGCCGGCTGCCGGGACGGACCCCGCATATTCGTCGGCCAGCACGATGCCCATGTCGATCGCGCCGCTGGAGATCGCCTGCGGCACCTCCTGCCCCTTGAACAGCGACGCGCTGTCAAAGACGCGCACGGTCATCTCGCCGCCGGAAATCTCGTTCAGCTGCTCGGCGAAATAATGGGTGTTCGCGCCGACGGGATGGTTGGCACCGACCTGGACGGTCATGCGCAAGGTCCGCTCGGCCGACGCATCCCCGGCCATCAGGCACATCGCGCCGCTCATGACGGCAGCCGCTATCGCGTGTTTCATCACTTCCTCCCTGATACTCCCGGCCCCTCGCCGTGATCCGGCCGCTCCTCCCCGAGCGCCGGCGCCTTCAGATAATGCATACAATATTTTTGCTGTAAAGCGGCGCAGACGATCTGGTATCGCCGTTCAACGTGCAGAAAGGGCATCGACGAATAATAGTATCGGCCACCCAACTCGCCTTGCACACAATTTCCGTCAAGGGTTCGTCCCTTGACCGGTGGCCCCAATGCTTTGAGCAACGCCACCTTCCCGGCATCCAAAGCAGCGTCAATCGACCGCGACCGGTGCGAACCCGATTGCCGTCATGGGCGCGATGGTGTCGTATTGGCGGCGAAACGATCAGGGACCTACAATGCGACCATATCTTGCCGCCTTTCTTGCGCTCATGACGGTCACGGCCTGCGCGGTCGGCTCCGGCGCGGTGGTGCAGGGTGCCGGCCCCGACGACCTTCTCAAGCTGCGCGAGGGGCCGGGGCTGAACCACAGGATCATCATCGGCCTGCCCGACGGCACGCGCCTGACGCGGCAGAACTGCGTGACCACCGACGGCAAGGTCTGGTGCAGGGTGATGCTTTCCGACCGGCCCAGCGTCTCGGGCTATGTGGCGGCAGAATACCTGGCGCATCGCTGACGGCGGTCAGTCCGCCGGGCGCCCCTCGCGCACGCCGGACTGGGCGATGATCTCGGACACCAGGTGTTCGCGGCGATAGGCCATGACATGCACGCCGCTGACGCCCGCAATCGCGCGGATCTGCTGGATCAGCTCGATGCACAGGCGCTTGCCCTCCTCGCCGGGATCCGCGGCCCGCTCCATCCGGGCGATCACCGCGTCCGGGATATGGACGCCGGGAACGTTGCTGCGCATCCAGCGCGCGGCCTTGGCCGAGGCCAGCGGGCCGACCCCGGCCAGGATGAACACCCGCCGGTCCAGGCCCAGGTCGCGGACCCGCGCCATGAAGCGGGCGAAGGTCGGGACGTCGAAGATATAGTTCGTCTGGATGAAATCCGCGCCCGCCTCGACCTTCTTGGCTAGGCGGTCGGGACGCCAGTCCAACGGCGCGATGCAGGGGTTCTCGGCCGCGCCGAGGAACATGCGCGGCGGGCTGGTGATGCGGCGGCCCGACAAAAACATGCCATCGTCGCGCATCGTCCGGATGGTGCGCAGCAGCGAGATCGAATCCAGATCGAAGACCGGCCGCGCACCGGGCTGATCGCCCACCCCCACACCGTCGCCGGTCAGGCACAGCACGTTGCGCACGCCCATCGCCGCCGCCCCCAACACGTCCCCCTGGATCGCGATGCGGTTCCGGTCGCGGCAGGATATCTGATAGACCGTCCCGATCCCCGCCCGCGTCAGCAGGGCCGAGATGCCGATCGACGACATGTGGCAGTTGGCCCCCGACGCATCCGTCGCGTTGATCGCGTCGGCGACCCGGGCCAGCGGGCGCGCGGCGGCAAAGACATCCGCGGGGTCTGCGCTGTCGGGCGGGTTCAGTTCGGCGGTGACCGCGAAATGACCCTGGCGCAGCACGCGCTCCAACCGGCTGCCCGACACGTGGCCGGGGGGCGGCGGGTCATAGGACGGCTGCCAGCGGTCGAAATCGACGGGCGGGATGTCGGTCATCGGCGCGGCCCCCGGTCGGCCGGTCGCGGCTCGACCGCCAGGGGCGCGGCCGCCGGTTCATGGGCGCGGGCCTGCGGAAAGGCGCGGGCGATGGTGCCGCGGGGGGCGTCGGGCGGCCCGGCCGGGTGCGCCGCCTTTTCGCGCGCCACGCGCAGCCAGGACGACGACCCCTGCAGGCTGCGGTCCACGGGCGGCTGGACGTCGCCGATTCGCGCGCCGTCGCGCATCCGGGCGGCCCCCTCCCACGCCATCACCCAGACACAGCGCATCTGCGGATCGACCTCGCAGAAGCCGCCGGGGCGCACGCCGCCGCAGGGACCGTTCCGCAATGTCTTGGGGCAGTTCATCGGGCAGGACATGCCGGTCGAGGACAGCACGCATTGCCCGCACATCCGGCAGTCGAACAGCAGGCCCTTGGTCAACCGCTCGACCGCGGCGACGGGGCGTTCCAGCCGGTGATACCCGATGCGCCGGAACAGCGGGTCCAGGGCGACCAGAGCGGCCTCGAACCGGACATAGACCCATTCGAAGGCGCGGGCATGACGGACGGCAAGACGGCGAAGGTGGTACATGCTATCCGCCCCGCCGCAGGGAAGGCCGGTTGCCCATCATGTCGCCGCGTTCAGTCGCCCGACCCGATCGCGCAGCACGCGCATTCCGATCGGGCGGGGTGATTGAACTGGTCGGGCGTGTTCGCCGGGTGCCAGACCTGCGACGCACCGGGGCAACCCTGATCACCCGCCCGCATGCGACCAGCCCCTTGCGGGCGCAGGGCGACAATGCACCACGCGTCGCCGGAAAGGTGCGCCCTGCCCCGGGGGGCTGGAACGACATCGCCTTAGCGGGCATCTGCATCCCCAGGCATCAGCACGCGGCGGTCCCCGGACAGAGGCACCATCCGCGTCGGGGGGCAGGACAGATCGGACATGTCTGAAGCTCCGTGATCCGGGGGCAGGGTCAGGCGACGGCGATGGTCTTCTTGGGGTCGTGAAAGGGCCGTTCGACGATGGTCGCGGACCGCGTGCCGTCCGGGGTCCGGACCTGAACCTGGGCGCCCATCTGTGCCGATCCGGCCGACAGCATCGCCAGCGCGATGTTGCGATCCAGCCGCGGCGAATGGATCGCCGAGGTGACCTTGCCCACGACCTGGCCGTCACGGGTGACGGGCCAGAAGGTCGTGTTCGGCCCCTTCAGCGGCGCGCCGTCGATCACCAGGCCGACCTGGCGGCGGGCGGGGCCGTCGGCCTTGATCCGGCGCAGCGCATCCTTGCCGATGAAATCGGCCTCGATGTCCAGGTCCACCAGCCGGTCCAGACCCAGCTCATAGGGATTGGTATCGATGTCGGCATCGGCGTGATAGGACAGCATCGCCCCCTCGATCCGGCGGATCGACGAGGTGTGGCCCGCCTTCAGCCCCAGGGGCGCACCCGCGGCCATGATGCGCTCCCACAGCGCGTCGCCGCGGCTGCCGTCCTGCAGATACAGCTCGTATCCCAACTCGCTGGACCAGCCGGTGCGCGACACGATCAGCGGGATGCCGTCCAGATCGACCCTGCGCAACCAGTAATAGCGCAGGTCCATGATCGCGTCGCCGAACAGCGCCCGCATCACCGCACCCGATTTGGGCCCCTGCAGCTGCAGGGGCGACACGTCCGGTTCCCTGATCGTGACGTCCATTCCCGAATGCACCGCGACCCCCTGCGCCCACAGCAGGATGTCACTGTCGGCCAGCGATATCCAGAAATGGTTTTCCGCCAGCCGCAGCAGGACCGGGTCGTTCAGGATGCCGCCCTGGGCATTCGTAATCAGCACGTATTTGCACTGTCCGACCGCCATCGTGGACAGGTCGCGCGGGGTCAGCGTCTGGACGAACCGCGCCGCGTCGGGGCCGGTGATCTCGACCTGACGCTCGACGGCGACGTCGCACAGGATCGCGTCGTTGATCAGGTTCCAGAAGTTCTGCACCGGATCGCCAAAGTCGCGCGGGATGTACATGTGGTTATAGACCGAGAACCCCGTGGCGCCCCATCGGACGGTCGCGTCGAAATAGGGGGACTTGCGGATCTGGGTTCCGAAACCGAAATCTTGGATCTGGGTCATCTGACGTCTTCTTCCACGAAAATGGGCCGGTGGCCGGGGCGGGACATCTGCCATCTAAGCGCGGATGCGGACGACGCACGGGCCAAATCCGGCGCGCAAACAGGCCGGTCGGGCTGTTCTTGGGGTGGACTGCAGACCGGACGGTCTTGGCCGGAGAATCCCGCGCCGGGTCAGGCGGGGTGCGCGGGCGCGCGCGTCAGCGCCTTGAGGTCGGGCTGTGCCGCCTTGACCTGTCGCGTGACGATATAGGTCATATAGCGCTGGATCCCCAGATCGGCCTCCAGCAGCGATTCCATCAGGGCCTGGAACGCCGTCAGGCTTTGGGTGATGACCTTGAGGACATAATCCATCCCGCCGCCGGTCGCGATGCATTCGGTGATCTCCGGCAGGGCAGCAATATGGCTTTCGAACCGGTCGAAATCGACCTTGCGGTGCTGCGCCAGCGATACGGTGACGACGACCTGGGTGACATTGGCAATGCGCTCCAGCGCGATGTCGGCCCGGTATCCCCGAATCAGCCCGGCCTCGCGCAGCCGCGTCAGCCGCGCCCAGCAGGGGGTGGGCGACAGGTTCACCAGCTCGGCCAGTCGCGCCTTGCTCAGCTGCCCGTGCTGCTGCACGGCCGCAAGGATGCGGATGTCGGTCGCATCAAGGCCTGGCCTGCTCATCCACCGCCTCACTTGCCGTCACGGACGGCGAACATTTCCCACGGCCCTGCTGCCCGGAAACAGGCGGGCGGGCCATCGTCGCGATCAGACCGTGTCCAGGTACAGCTCGACCGTCTCCTCGTCGGACAGCTCGGCCATGTAATGCAGTTCCTGGCGCTTGGTCATCAGATAGTTGTCGACCAGATGCGCGGGCAGGATGCGGCGGATCTCGGGGCAGCTGTCGAACGCCTCGATCGCGGCGCCCCAGTCGCCGGGCAGCTGCGCCAGCTTCTGGTCATAGGCGTTGCCCTTGAAGGGCGCGGGGGCGACCAGCTGGTCCTCGATCCCGTTCAGCGCGGCCCCCAGGATGGCGGCGATGGTCAGATAGGGGTTCACGTCGCCGCCGGCCACGCGATGCTCGATCCGCCGGGCCTTGGGGCCCGATGAGGGGATGCGAATCGCGGCGGTGCGGTTCTCATAGGCCCAGCCGATGCCGGTCGGGGCATGGGCGTTGGGAACCAGGCGGTCAAAGCTGTTCTCGTGCGGGGCAAAGAGCAGGGTCGATCCGGGCATGGCGCGCAGGCAGCCGGCGACAGCCTGGCGCAGCGCCTCGGTCCCCTCCTCTCCGCCATTGTCGAAGATGTTTCGCCCGGCCCGGTCCAGGATCGAAAAATGCATGTGCATCCCGTTGCCCGCGAACATCTCGTAGGGCTTGGCCATGAAGCTGGCGGCAAAGCCGTAGGTCCGGGCGATGCCCTTGACCAGCATCTTGAACAGCCAGGTGTCGTCGGCGGCCTTCAGCGGATCGGCCTGATGCATCAGGTTGATCTCGAACTGTCCCGGCCCCGCCTCCGAGATGGCGGTATCGGCGGGAATGTCCATCGCCTCGCAGGCGTCATAGAGCGTCGTGAAGAACTGGTCGAACGCGTCCAGGGCGCGCAGCGACAGGACCTCGCCGCCGGTGCGCCGCTTGCCGGATTTCGGGCTGGGCGGCACGCGCAGCGTCTTGCCGCTGTCGTCGATCAGAAAGAATTCCAGCTCGGTCGCCACCACCGGTACCAGCCCGGCCGCGACATAGCGTTCGGCCACGCGGGCCAGCGCCTGGCGCGGGTCGCCGTCATAGGGGGTGCCGTCGGGATGGAACATCCACAAGGGCAGCAGCCCCGTGGGCGCGTCCAGCCACGGCATGGGCAGGAACCCCCGTTCGGTGGGCAGCAGCAGCCCGTCGGGGTCGCCGGATTCGAAGACCAGCGGGCTGTCCTCGACATCCTCGCCCCAGATGTCCAGGTTCAGGACCGAATAGGGAAACTTGGTCCCCTCCTCCAGCAGCTTGCCGGCATAGCGGGCGGGCACGCGCTTGCCGCGCGCGACACCGTTCAGGTCTGCTGCCGCGACGCGGATCGTCTTGACCTCGGGGTGTTCGCGCAGCCATTCCATGGGATTATCTCATCAACTGGGGACGGTACCGGACGCGGCTGGACGCACCCGGCAGATGCCGGTTCAGCCGCCTGTTCACCCTGCCGAAAAGCCAGATCAATGCCAAGGTGGCAGCGATGAAATAAGCGGCGGCAATGGGATAGGCGACGAAGGGGTTGAAGGTCCGGTCCGCGAAGTAGCTGGCATAGTACAGCGCGTCACCCTTTTGCTGGAACGCCGGAAAGCCGCTGAAATAGACCAGCGTCGTGGCGTGGAACAGGAAGATCGCCTCGTTCGTGTAGCTGGGCCAGGCCAGGCGCAGCATGGTGGGCCAGACGATCCGCCGGAACCGCTTCCACCCAGTCAGGCCATAGGCGTCGGCGGCCTCGACCTCTCCCTTGGGGACCGACATCAGCGCGCCATGAAAGATCTGCGCGCTGTAGGCCGCGGTGTTCAGGATCAGCACGATCAGCGCCCCGGCCCAGGCCCGCGTCAGCCAGCTGGTCTGGATGGTCATCCCCAGGACGTCGATGCCCGCCCGCGGCAGCAGCACCAGCGATTCATAGGCGATGAAGAACTGGATGAACAAGGGACTGCCGCGGAAGACGAAGATGAAGGCGTTCGCGGGCTTGCGCAGCCAGGGGTTGGCACTGGCCTTGGCCAGCGCCAACCCCGTCGCGATGAAGAAGCCGACCGACAACGCCAGCACTGCAAAGTACAGGTTCCAGATCAGGCCCGACCCGATCAGCACCGCCTGCTGGCACAGGTCATATCCCTCGCGCGGCAACAGCCGTTCGCCATAGCCGATCGAGCGCAGGGCATAGTCCTGGATGGTCTGCACGCAGCTCATGCCGGGGCTCCCTTGCGCTCGGCCTCGCCGCCAAGCGTGGCCTGGCCGCGCGACAGCCGCCGCGTGACGCGGCCCAGCACGCGTTCCGAGATCCAGGTCATGCACAGATAGAACACCAGGATGCTCAGGAAGTAATACAGCCGCCAGTCCGGATGCGGATAGGTGAAGGCGCTGGTCTTGGACCCGCCCAGCTCGCGCGCCCAATAGACGATGTCCTCGACCCCCAGCAGGAACAGAAGCGGCGTGGCCTTGATCAGGATCATCCACAGGTTCGACAGGCCCGGCAGGGCATAGGTCCACATCTGCGGTATCAGCACGCGGCGGTTCACCTGCGCGGGCGACATGCCATAGGCCTCGGCCGTCTCCAGCTGGGCGCGGGGCACGGCCGCCATGGCGCCGGACAGCACGTTCGCGGCAAAGGCACCGAAGACGATCGAGAAGGCGATGACCGCCAGGAAGATGCCATAGACGTCATGCACCCAGGGCGCGGCGTCGTTCAGCGGCAGCTTGGCCGCAGCGCAGACGACGAAATCGTTGCCCTGCCGGACCGGCGCATCGCTGTCGCACAGGACCTGATGGCGCACCCATTCGAAGCCCTGGTCAAGCGCGATCGGCACGAACAGGAAGAAGATGATGTCCGGCACGCCCCGCACCATCGAGGTGTAGATCCCCCCGAACCACCGCAGCGGCGCGATGCGCGAGCGGCTGGCCATGGCGCCGCCAAAGCCGAACAGCAGCGCGATGGGCGCGGTGATCGCCAACAGCAGAAGCACCGTCCCGAAGCTGGCATAGAACAGCAGATGCGTGCCCGATGTCAGGTAGCACGACAGCCAGGCAAGCCCCTGCAGCAGGGACGGATCGGTGCAATATGCGAACATGGGACTTCCCGAAGGGCCGCCGCGGCACGGGTCCGCGGCGGCGGGTCAGATCATTCGAACAGCAGCGCGTCGTCGCCGAACCACTTCTTGATCATGTCGTTCAGGCTGCCGTCTTCCTTCATCGCGGTGATCTGCGCGTCGAACTTCTCCAGCAGCTCGGTGTCGGACTGGCGCAGGCCCATGCCGATGCCCTCGCCCAGGGCGACGCGGTCCATGCCCTCGACCCAGACCAGCTCTCCGCCGGATTCCTCAACGATAGGGGCCAGAAAGTCGCGGTCGGCCAGGATCGCGTCGGCCTCGCCGTTGCGGACGGCGGCGACGGCCTGGTCGGGGTTCGGGAACTCGATCAGCGTCGCGCCGCTCTCGGCGACATAGCCGGCCTGGATGGTGCTGGTCTGGGCCGCGACGATGCCGCCCTCGACGTCGACGTCAGCCGCCAGCGCCGCATAGGCCGACGGCGTCGGCGGGGTGTAGGGCTGGGTGAAGGCGATGACCGCCTGGCGTTCGGCGTTGATGTTCATGCCGGCCATGATCGTGTCGTAGTTCGACGAGACCAGGTTCGGGATGATCGAATCCCAATCGTTGCGCACCCAGGTGCAGTCCAGCTCGGCGCGCTTGCACAGCTCGTTGCCCAGCTCGATCTCGAAGCCGGTGACCTCGCCGGTGGCGTCGTCGATGAAGTTGTAGGGGGCATAGGCGCCTTCGGTGCCCATGCGGATGGTCTGGGCCTGGGCCAGGCCCGCGGTCAGCATCAGCGCGGCGGCCGCGATCGTCAGGGATTTCATTCGGGGTCTCTCCTGTTGGTTTCTTATGTCGCCATGGTCGCGGACAGGAACTGGCGCAGACGGTCGGTCTGCGGGTTCCCGAACAGGCGATCCGGCGGGCCTTCCTCGCAGACCACGCCCTGATGCAGGAACACGACGTGATCGCTGACATCGGCGGCCAGCCGCATGTCATGGGTGACCAGGATCATCGTGCGATGCTCTCCGGCCAGATCCTTGATGACGCGGACGACCTCCTGCTGCAGTTCGGGGTCCAGCGCGCTGGTGGGTTCGTCGAACAGCAGCGCCTTGGGCTGCATGCACAGCGCGCGGGCGATGGCGGCACGCTGCTGCTGGCCGCCCGACAGCTGTGCGGGCCAGGCGTCCGCCTTGTCGCCGATGCCGACCTTGGCCAAGAGATCGCGGGCGCGGGACTCGACGGCGGCGCGATCCTCGCCCAGCACGGTGACCGGGGCCTCCATCACGTTCTGCAGGATCGTCATGTGGGCCCACAGGTTGAACTGCTGGAACACCATGGACAGGTTGGTGCGCATCCGCGTGACCTGGGCGCGGTCGGCGGGATGGCGGCCCTGCCCCTGCCCCTTCCAGCGGACCGGTTCGCCCTCGAACAGGATCTCTCCGGCCTGGCTGTTCTCCAGCAGGTTGCAGCAGCGCAGCAGCGTGGACTTGCCCGACCCGGACGACCCGATCAGGCTGACCACATGGCCGCGCGGGGCGGTCATGGACACACCCTTGAGGACGTCAAGCGGACCATAGGACTTGTGCAACCCGTTGATCGAAATGACCGGGGCGGCGCTGTGAGGGGTCGGGGTCTGGTTCATCATCCGCACATTGGGCGTCAAACGCGCGCGTTTTGCAACGGGGTGCAGGGGGCAACCTGCCGATAAGGGCAGGCTGCCGCAGCGTCAGCCGAACGCTTACGCAATCTCGATCGAGTATTTCTCGATCACGGTGTTGGCCAGCAGGCCCTCGCACATCCTGGCGACCTCGGCGTGGGCTGCCTCGGCGTCGGTGGCGGCCAGGTCCAGCTCGATCAGCTTGCCCTGGCGGACGCCGGTGACGTCCTGGTGGCCAAGCCCGCCCAGGGCATGGCGGATCGCCTCGCCCTGGGGGTCCAGGACGCCGTCCTTCAGCATGATGGTGACACGTGCTCTCATGGCGGCAGTCCCTCTCAGTTGATCGCGGTCGGTTTCAGGCTGGTCGTGTTGGCGGGCATCAGGCCCAGCCGGCGCGCCACCTCGGTATAGGCGTCGGTCAGATTGCCCAGGTCGCGGCGGAACACGTCCTTGTCCAGCTTCTGCCCGGTCTTGACGTCCCACAGCCGGCAGCTGTCGGGGCTGATCTCGTCGGCCACGATCAGGCGCATGAAATCATTGTCCCAGACCCGCCCGACCTCGATCTTGAAATCGATCAGCTTGATGCCGGCGCCGTAGAACACCCCCGAGAGGAAGTCGTTCACCCGCAGCGCCAGGCTGACGATGTCGTCCAGGTCCTGCTGGGTCGCCCAGCCGAAGGCGATGATGTATTCCTCGGACACCATCGGGTCGCCCAACTCGTCGTTCTTGTAGCTGTATTCGACGATGGGCCGCGGCAGGGCCGTGCCCTCCTCCAGCCCAAGGCGCTTGGACAGCGACCCGGCCGCGAAATTGCGCACGATCACTTCCAGCGGGATGATCTCAACCTGGCGGATCAGCTGCTCGCGCATGTTGATGCGGCGGATGAAGTGGTTCGGGACGCCGATATTCGTCAGCCCGTTCATGAAGAACTCGGACAGGCGGTTGTTCAGCACGCCCTTGCCTTCGATGGTGGCGCGCTTCTGCGCGTTGAAGGCGGTCGCGTCATCCTTGAAGTACTGGATCAGCGTGCCGGGTTCCGTGCCCTCGTAGAGGATCTTGGCCTTGCCTTCGTAAACTTTCTTGCGCCGCGGTGCCATGGGCCCACCGTCCTTTCGCATGTCCCTGAAGATGCCGCTTACCCCGGATTGCCGGTCGGGGGCAATACGAGCCTTGCGACAAGGCATGCCGATGGGCATATCTTGTCCCAGACGCCGCACAGGAGGGCCCGATGACCACGTTCAACGATCGAGAGCGCGCCTACGAATCCAAGTTCGCCCATGACGCCGACCTGCGCTTCAAGGCCGAGGCGCGCCGGAACCGCCTGCTGGGCGAATGGGCGGCCGGACAGCTGGGCAAGACCGGCGACGACGCCCGCGCCTATGCCATGACCGTCGTCAGCGCCGATTTCGCCGAGCCCGGAGAGGAGGACGTCTTCCGCAAGGTCGAGGCCGACCTGACCGGCGTCGCCGATGCAGAAACGATCCGCGCGCAGATGGCCCGCCTGATGGACGAGGCCCGCCGCCAGGTCATCGACGAGACCTGAGCCGCCATCGTCAGCAGACCGGATCAGGGGGGCATCGCGCCCCTCTTTTCCATTCCTGCACGCGCGCAAGGCAGCCGGGGTCAAGCTTTGGTGACCCGGCATTTTTGCCGTCGCGTTCCTGCCGAACCATGGGATGAAAGGCTCTGCCCTATCAACGACAGGATGCCGGAACATGCTTTGGGACAATCAGGACCGCTATGGAGCCGTGACTCGGACGCTTCACTGGGGAATCGCCGCCCTGATGGCGTGGCAGTTCGGCGGCATGCTGTCCGAAAGCCTGCTGGGCGACCAGGCGCCCCTGGCCGTCGCACTGACCGCCAACCACACCCAGGTCGGAACCATCCTGTTCGTGCTGATCGTCCTGCGCGTGGTCTGGGCCGCCCTGAACCGTGATCGTCGCCCGCCCCGCCGGGCGGGCCTGCTGGGCTATGCGGCAAGGCTGGGGCATGTCGCGCTCTATGCGCTGATGCTGGCGGTTCCCTCGGCGGCGCTGCTGCGGGCCTGGGGCGGGGAACGGGGCTTTGCGCCCTTCGGGTTCCAGATCTTTGCGCCGCGCGCCCCGGACCAGGTCGTCAAGACCGCCACCGACATCGGGTCGAACTTTCATGGAGAGTTGGCCTGGGTGATGGGCGTGCTGATCCTGGGCCATATCGCGATGGCGCTGTTCCACCAGATCGTGCTGCGCGACCGCCTGCTGCGCCGCATGGCGGGCTAGGCGGCGGCGGCCTCGGCATTGGGATAGCGGCGCAGCATCGTCACCGCGCGGGCCAGGTTCAGCGCCATCAGCGCCGCCCACAGGCCGTGGTTGCCCCAGAAGGGCGGCAGGATCAGCACGCAGGCCGCGAAGACCGCCACCGACCGGATCATCGCATTGCGCATGTCCCGCGTCAGCGTGGCCCCGATGAAGATGCCGTCCAGCATCCAGCCCGCCACCCCGATCAGGGGCGCCAGCGCCAGCCAGGGCAGATAGATGCGCGCCGCCTGCCGCACCGCGTCCGAGGTGGTCAGCAGATCGATGATCGCGCCCCCCGCGACGATGAAGACCAGCCCCATCACGACCGCACCCCCCAGCCCCCAGGCCGAGGTCAGCAGCGACGCCCGCCGCACCCGGTCCGGCCGGCGCGCGCCCACGGCCTGTCCCACCAGGCTTTCGGCGGCAAAGGCGAACCCGTCCAGCGCATAGGCGGTCAGCGCCACGAACTGCAGCAGCACTTGGTTCGCGGCCAGGGGCACGTCGCCCTGCCCCGCCCCCAGGAACAGGAAGCTGGTCATGCAGCCCTGCAGCAGGACCGACCGGATCATGATGTCGCCGTTCACCCGCGCCAGCCGCGTCAGCCGGTCGCGCGCCCACAGCCCCGCCGCGCGCCGCGCCTGTCCCAGCACGTGCCGCGCCAGCCACAGGCCCAGCGCCACGCCGGACAGTTCGGCGATCAGCGTGGCCCAGGCGACGCCCGCCACGCCCAGCCCCAGGCCCAGCACGAACCACACATCCAGCGCGACGTTCAGCCCGTTCTGCAACAGCTGCAGCGCCAGCACCGCACGGGTGCGTTCGACCGCGATCAGCCAGCCGGTGATCGCGTACAATCCGATGGTCGCAGGCGCGCCCCAGATGCGGATCGCCAGATAGTCGCGCGCCAGCGCCTCGACCGCATCCGAGGCGGGGGCCAGCCGGAAGGCCGCCCAGAAGATCGGCGCCTGCAGCGCGATGAAGACCAGCCCCGCGGCGGCGGCGATGGCCAGCGCGCGCAGCAGATGGGCGCCGACCTCGGGCGCGTCGCCCGCGCCATGCGCCTGCGCCACCAGACCGGACGTGCCCATGCGCAGGAACCCGAACACCCAATAGATGGACGTCAGGATGATCGCGCCGATCCCCACCGCGCCGATGGCCTGCGGCTGGCCCAGCTGGCCCACCACGCCGGTATCGACCAGCCCCAGCAGTGGCACCGTCAGGTTGGACAGCACGATGGGCACCGCGATCTGCAGCACCCGGCGGTGGGTCAGCAGGCTCAAGGCTGCGGCATCAGGAAGTGACCGGTGGCCTGGGCGATCAGGCGGACGCGGTTGTCCTGCCACGCCTCGACATGGACGGACGCATAGCGGCGTCCCGACCGCACCACGCGGGCGCGGGCATAGGCGTCGCGCGGCAGGCCCGAGCGCAGGTAGTCGACGGTGAAATCGATGGTCTTGGGCAGCCGCGGCAGGCTGTCGGGAACGGCCGCGTCGGGGGCGATGCGGCCTGATTCCAGATCCTCCCACATCGCGGCCCAGCCCAGCTCGATGATCGCCGTGACCTCCAGGAAGGCCGCGGTGACCCCACCATGGATCGCAGGCAGCATCGGGTTGCCGATCAGCTTGTCGTCATAGGGCAGGATCGCGGTCAGTTCGTCCCCGCGCCGGTCGAAGCGGATGCCCAGCCAGGTCATGTAGGGCACGCCGGTGACCATCGCCGCCAGGGCCGAATCGCGGCGCGACTTGATCTGGTGCAGGGGTTCGTTGCGGTCGCCCATGATCACCGCTCCGCCGTGAAGGCGCCGGTGGCGGCGGCGACGGGATTGGCCTCGTCCTCGTCCAGCGCCACGGCGCGCAGGAAGGCCACGCTGCGGGTCATGTGATAGCATTCGGCCCGCGCGGTGATCCGCTGCCCCGGCGTCGCGGCCCGCATGTAGTCGATGCGCAGGTCGATCGTCGCGGTCGATCGCGGGTTCGTCGGATGCGCCATTACCGCCGCCCCGCAGCAGGTGTCCATCAGCGCCGAGACGACACCCCCGTGGATCACCCCGGTGCGCGGATCGCCGACCAGGTGTTCGGCCCAAGGCATGCTGATCGTGGCGCGGCCGGCGCCAATCTCCTCGACCCGCATGCCCAGGGCGCGCGCATGGGGGATCGCCTCGATGAACTGCTGGGCGATGCGGGCGTGATCGTCGGGATCGGTCATGGGGCGTCCTTCTTTGCGCGAGGGGTAGCGTCCGGTCGGGACCCGGATCAAGCCCCGGCGCGCGATTCGGTTGAGAAAGGATGCGGCTGCGCTTAGGTTGACGCCAAGGGAAATCTTCCAGGGAGGTGCCGGGTGACCGAAGACCGCATCAGCTTCAAGGACATGTGCGCACGGTTCGAGGTGACGCCCCGCACGCTGCGCTATTACGAATACATCGAACTGCTGCAGCCCCGAAAGGAAGGCCGCGCCCGGTTCTATGGCCCGCGCGAGGTCGCGCGCATGACCCTGATCCTGCGCGGGCGGCGCTTCGGCTTCAGCCTGGAGGAGATCCGCCAGTGGCTGCAGATCTATGACAAGAAGGGCTCTCGCGAGCAGTACCAGGTCTGGATCGACATGGCCGACCGCCAGCTGGCCGTGCTGGACGGGCAGATCGCCGACCTGACGGCGGCGCGGGCGGACCTGGACCAGCTGCGCCAGACCACCGTGGCCGAACTGGCCAAGATGGGCTGACGCGGCGGCACGCGCCCTTGTGACGCCGCGTCCTGCTTACGTTCGCGTCAACTTGGGGCTATGTTCAGGGAAGGACGGAAAGCCGGTTTGAGGAGGAGCCGCACCCATGTCCGAAGATCTGATGACCATCCGCCAGATGTGCGACGCCTTTGACGTGACCCCGCGCACGCTGCGGTTCTACGAGGCACGAGAGCTGATCTTTCCCCAGCGCCGCGGCCAGCACCGGTTGTATGACCGGCGCGACCGGGCCCGGCTGATCCTGATCCTGCGCGGCAAGCGCTTCGGGTTCAGCCTGGAACAGATCCGCCAGCTGCTGCAGCTGTACGAACCCGGCGGCACGAACCGCGCGCAGATCGCGGCCACGATCGATGTCGGCCGCGACCGCCTGGCGGACATGGAACGGCAATATGCCGAACTGAGCGAGGCGATCGCCGACCTTCGCCAGCAGATCTCGGATGCCGAGGGCCGGCTTTCCGCAGCCCCCACAGAACAGCCGTAAAGGATCCCGACATGCCTTCGTACACGCCCCCGATCCGCGACCTGCAGTTCGTCCTGCACGACGTTCTGAAGCTGTCGCAATCCGACCTGCCCGGCCATGACGAACTGGCCCCCGACTTTACCGAGGCCGTGCTGGAAGCCGCCGGCAAGCTGTCCGCCGAAGTGCTGGCTCCCCTGAACCTGTCCGGCGACCAGGAGGGCTGCGTTCTGGAGAATGGCGTCGTCCGCACGCCCAAGGGCTTCCGCGAGGCGTTCGAGCAGGTCAAGGAGGGCGGCTGGACCGCGCTGGACTGCGACCCGGAATACGGCGGTCAGGGCATGCCCTACACCATGGGCGTGGCCACCGGAGAGATGTTCGTGTCGGCCAACATGGCCTTCAACATGTACCAGGGCCTGACCCACGGCGCCTATTCCGCGATCCATGCCCACGGCACCGACGACCAGAAGCAGACCTATCTGCCCAAGATGGTCAGCTGCGACTGGACCGGCACGATGAACCTGACGGAACCGCATTGCGGCACCGATCTGGGCCTACTGCGCACCAAGGCGGAACCGCAGGACGACGGCAGCTACCTGATCACGGGCCAGAAGATCTTCATCTCGGCCGGCGATCACGACATGGCCGAGAACGTCATCCATCTGGTCCTGGCCAAGGCACCCGGCGGCGGCGAGGGCACCAAGGGCATCAGCCTGTTCATCGTGCCGAAGTTCCTGGTGAACGCGGACGGCTCTCTGAGCGACCGCAACGGCGTGTCGGTGGGCGCGCTGGAGCACAAGATGGGCATCCACGGCAACGCGACCTGCGTGATGAACTATGACGGCGCGAAAGGCTGGCTGCTGGGCGATCTGCACAAGGGCATGCGCGCCATGTTCACCATGATGAACGAGGCGCGTCTGGGCGTGGGCCTGCAGGGCTATGCCGCGGCGGTGCCCGCCTATCAGAACGCTCTGGCCTATGCCAAGGATCGCCTGCAGGGCCGTGCGGTGACCGGCGTGCAGAATCCGCAGGGCGCCGCTGATCCGCTGATCGTGCATCCCGACATCCGCCGCAGCCTGCTGGACCAGAAGAGCTTCATCGAGGGTGCTCGCGCCCTGGCGCTGTGGGGCGCGCATCTGATCGACCGCGGCCACCTGGCCGGCGACAAGGACGCCGAGGGGCTGGTGTCGCTGATGACCCCGGTCATCAAGGGCTTCCTGACCGACAAGGGCTTCGAGGCGACGGTGCTGGCCCAGCAGGTCTTCGGTGGCCACGGCTATGTCGAGGAATGGGGCATGAGCCAGTTCGTCCGCGATGCCCGCATCACCATGATCTACGAAGGTGCGAATGGCGTGCAGGCGCTGGACCTGGTCGGCCGCAAGCTGGCCCAGGATGGCGGCAAGCATGTGATGGCCTTCTTCGACATGGTCAAATCGTTCTGCAAGGAACAGTCCGGCAATCAGGCACTGGCGGCCGACTTCATCGAACCGCTGAAGGCCGCGTCCAAGGACCTGCAGGCGGCGTCCATGTTCTTCATGGAACGCGGCATGAAGAACCCGAACGATGCGCTGTCGGGCAGCTACGACTTCATGCACCTGTTTGGTCACGTGACCCTTGGTTACATGTGGGCCCGGATGGCGGTCGCCGCACAGGCGGCGCTGGATGCGGGCACCGCGGACCCGGCGTTCCACAAGACCAAGCTGGCAACCGGCCGCTACTACATGAAGCGGCAGCTGCCGATGACCGCCACGCATCTGGCCCGCATCCAATCCGGAGCAGCCACGGTGATGGAACTGGAGGCAGAAGCCTTCTGATCCGACATCAAGGGCGGAAAGGTCGCATTGGGTATTTTTGCAAAGAAGAAGCAGGATGCGCCCCGACCTCTCCCGATTGTTGTCGGGTCAGGCGTTATCGGCCCACAGGCCGGGGCGACTTCTCCTTTGGCGGTCATCGGCTCCCCAGCCTGTACCGCAGGACCAGACTAATGCCGCTCAGTTGAAGAAGTGGTTAACGCCGCTTCTTCTTTGCCCAAATACCCCGCGGGGGGTCCGGGGGGCGCGCAGCCCCCCGGCGTCGAGGAGGAAAGATGACCGCGCAACTCTGGTGCTTTGGCGAATCCGGGAACGCCTACAAACCGGCCCTGACGATGCAAGTGGCGGGTTATGACTGGCAGCCCGTCTATGTCGATTTCTTCAACGGAGAGGGGCGCAGCCCCGCATTTCGGGCGCTGAACCCGATGGGCGAGGTCCCGGTGTTCCGTGAGGGCGATGTGGCCCTGACCCAATCGGCCGTCATCCAGCTGCACGTCGCGGAACGCACCGGCAGGTTCCTGGGCAGCGACCGCAACGAGACGCTGCGCTGGCTGATGTTCGACAACCACAAGGTCTCGGGCCAAGCGGGGCCGGCGCGGTTCCTGTTAAACTTCCTGCCCGCGGACAAGCGGCCGGCAGGGGCCGCGGAATATCTGCAGGGGCGGCTGAAAGGGGCCTATCAGGTGCTGGACGCGCATCTGGCGGACCGCGACTGGGTCGCACCCGGCGGCCCGACCATCGCCGATTTCGCGCTGTGCGGATACCTGTACTACCCCGAGCCCTTCGGATTCGACCGCAGGGATTGGCCCCATATCGCCCGCTGGCTGGACGGCATCGTCGCCCTGCCCGGCTGGAAACACCCCTATGATCTGATGCCCGGCAACCCATCCGACCGGGCGCCCAAGGAGGACACATGACCGACGCATTCATCTATGACGCCGCCCGCACGCCGCGCGGCAAGGGCCGCCCCGATGGCAGCCTGCACGAGGTCACCTCGCTGGCGCTGTCGGCGCGCCTGCTGAACGCCGTCAAGGACCGCAATGGGCTGGAAGGCCACGCGGTCGAGGATGTCATCTGGGGCAACGTGACCCAGGTCAAGGAACAGGGCGGCTGCCTGGCGCGCAGCGCCGTGCTGGCATCGGACCTGGACCAGAGCATTCCCGGCCTGTCGATCAACCGCTTTTGCGCATCCGGCATGGAGGCCGTGAACCTGGCTGCCAACCAGATCAAGGGCGGCGCGGGTCAGGCCTATATCGCCGGCGGGGTAGAGATGATGGGCCGCGTTGCCATGGGCAGCGACGGGGCGGCCATCGCGGTCGATCCGGGACTGGCCATGCGGTCGTACTTTGTACCGCAGGGGATCAGCGCCGACATCATCGCCACCGAATACGGCTTCAGCCGCGCAGACGCCGATGCGCTGGCGCTGGAAAGCCAGCGCCGCGCGGCGCAGGCCTGGGCCGACAACCGCTTTGCCAAATCCATCGTCCCGGTGCTGGACCAGAACGGCCTGACCATCCTGGATCGCGACGAATACATGCGCCCCGGCACCACGGCGGACGATCTGGCCAAGCTGCGCCCGGCCTTCAAGGAGATGGGCGAGATGATGCCCGGCTTTGACAAGGTCGCGATGCTGAAATACCCGCACCTGACCCATGTCGATCACATCCACCATGCCGGCAACAGCAGCGGCATCGTCGACGGCGCCGCCGCCGTGCTGATCGGCAACGCGGAATTCGGGCAGGCCCATGGCCTGAAGCCCCGCGCGCGCATCCGCGCCACCGCCAAGATCGGCACCGACCCCACGATCATGCTGACCGGCCCGGTTCCCGTGACCGAGAAGATCCTGAAGGACAGCGGCCTGTCCATCGGCGACATCGACCTGTTCGAGGTGAACGAGGCCTTCGCATCCGTGGTGCTGCGCTTCATGCAGGCCTTCGACGTGGACCATTCCAAGGTCAACGTGAACGGTGGCGCAATCGCCATGGGCCACCCCTTGGGCGCGACCGGCGCGATCATCATCGGCACCCTGCTGGACGAGCTTGAGCGGCAGGACAAGACCATGGGTCTGGCGACCCTGTGCATCGCGTCCGGCATGGGCGCGGCCACCATCATCGAACGCGTGTGAGGAGCCCGGACATGACCGATTTCACGATGGAAAAAGGCGCCGACGGCGTCGCGGTGATCACCTGGGACGTGCCGGGCAAGTCGATGAACGTGCTGTCGATGGACGGCGCGACCGCCCTGAACGGGCTGATCGACGACGCACTGGCCGACGATGCCGTCAAAGGCATCGTCATCACCAGCGGCAAGAAGGATTTTGCTGCCGGGATGGACCTGAAGGTCATCGCGGGCATGAAGGACGCGAACGGCGCGCAGGGCGTGTTCGACGGCGTGATGACGCTGCACCACCTGCTGCGCAAGATCGAGCTGGCGGGCATGGACCCCAAGACCAAGAAGGGCGGCAAGCCGATCGCCAGCGCCCTGCCCGGCACCGCGCTTGGCATCGGGCTGGAACTGCCGCTGGCCACGCATCGCATCTTTGCAGCCGACAATGCCAAGGCCAAGATCGGCCTGCCCGAGATCATGGTCGGCATCTTTCCCGGCGCCGGCGGCACCACCCGCCTGACGCGCAAGCTGGGCGCCATGATGGCCGCACCCTTCCTGCTGGAAGGCAAGCTGTCGGACCCCAAAAAGGCGAGATCGGCCGGGCTGATCGACGAGGTCGTCGAAGACCCGCTGGCCGCCGCCAAGGCCTGGGTGCTGGAGGCCAAGGAGGCCGACCTGGTCAAGCCGTGGGATGCCAAGGGCTACAAGATGCCGGGCGGAGAGCCGTTCCACCCGGCGGGTTTCATGACCTTCGTGGGCGCATCCGCGATGGTGCATGGCAAGACGATGGGCGTCTATCCGGCGGCCAAGGCGCTGCTGTCGGCGGTCTATGAGGGATCGATGGTGCCGTTCGACCAGGCGCTGAAGATCGAGGCGCGCTGGTTCACCAACGTGCTGATGAACCCGTCGTCCACCGCAATGATCCGCAGCCTGTTCATCAACAAGGAAGCCCTTGAGAAGGGCGCGAACCGCCCCGAGGCCCCGGACCAGACCGTCCGCAAGGTGGGCATCCTGGGCGCGGGCATGATGGGCGCGGGCATCGCCTATGTCAGCGCCATGGCCGGGATCGAGGTCGTGCTGATCGACGCGGCCCAAGACAGCGCTGACCGCGGCAAGGCTTATTCCACGGGCCTTCTGGACAAGGCCATTAGCCGCAAAAAGGCGACAGAGGAGAAGAAGGCCCAGGTGCTGGACCGCATCACCGCCACCACGGACTACGCCGCCCTGCAGGGCTGCGATCTGATCGTCGAGGCGGTCTTTGAGGACCCGTCGGTCAAGGCCGAGGTGACGAAGAAGGCCGAGGCCGTGATCCCGCAGGACGCGATCTTTGCCACCAACACCTCGACCCTGCCGATCAGCGATCTGGCGCGTGCCAGCGCGCGCCCCAAACAGTTCATCGGCATCCACTTCTTCAGCCCGGTCGACAAGATGCTGCTGGTCGAGATCATCAAGGGCCGCGAAACCGGTCCCGTGGCGGTCGCCAAGGCGCTGGATTTCGTGCGCCAGATCCGCAAGACCCCCATCGTCGTGAATGACGAGCGGTTCTTCTATGCCAACCGCTGCATCATCCCCTATATCAACGAAGGCATCCGCATGGTGGCCGAGGGCGTGAACCCCACGCTGGTGGAGAACGCCGCCAAGATGATGGGCATGCCGCTCGGTCCGCTGCAGCTGGTCGACGAGACCTCGATTGACCTGGGCGTCAAGATCGCCAAGGCGACCAAGGCCGCGATGGGCGACGCCTATCCCGACGGCGCGGTCGACGACGTGCTGTTCTGGATGGCCAACCAGGGGCGGATGGGCCGCAAGGGCGGCGCGGGCTTCTATGCCTATGAGGACGGCAAGCGGCAGGGCCTGTGGGAGGGTCTGGACGCGCAGTACCCGCGCAGCGCCGATCAGCCCGACCTGCACGAGATCCAGCACCGCCTGATGTTCGCCCAAAGCCTGGAGGCCGTTCGCGCGCTGGAGGACGGCGTGCTGGAGGACATCCGCGAAGGCGATGTGGGCGCCATCCTGGGCTGGGGCTTTGCGCCCTGGTCGGGCGGTCCCTTCGGCTGGCTGGACATCCTGGGCGCGCAGAAGGCGGTCGAGATCTGCGACCGGCTGGAGGCCGCGCATGGTGCCCGCTTCAAGGCGCCGCAGATGCTGCGCGACATGGCCGCCAAGGGTGACAGCTTCTACGGGCGCAAGGCCGCGGCCTGACACCACCGGATGGGCCGCGCTTGTGGCCCATCCGCACCACCCGCTGTGTCCGCCCTGCCATGTGACGAAACTTTCCGGTCTGGCCGTCGTTGAAGCCGCGGAAATTAGTCATATGCTGCGACAACGGAACCGCCCGACGGGCGGATGGCCGACAAGGGGACATGCCGATGAGTGACGAGACGAAACGCCGCGCCGAAGCTGCCCAGGCCCAGATCGAGGCGATCGCCTCGGCCCCGCTGCCCGAGCCTGCTCCTGCGGCGCAGTCCCTGTCCGATGCCGACCCCGCCGTTCAGGCTCAGATCCGCGCCCGCATGGCCGAGATCGACTTGAAGGACAGCAATTCCATCCTCCGCTTCGGCACCCGTGCTCAGGCCGATCTGCAGCAGATCAGCCAGTCCATGCTGGCCGATGTCAAGGCCAAGGAGGTCGGCCCGGCCGGCGACAGCCTGCGCGAGGTCGTGACCACGATCCGCGGATTCTCGACCAGCGAGCTGGACATGCGCCGCAGCCGCAGCTGGTGGGAAAAGCTTTTGGGCCGGTCGGCGCCCTTTGCCAAGTTCGTGGCGAATTATGAACAGGTCCAGACCCAGATCGACCGCATCACGGCCGAGCTGGAGGGGCACGAGCAGAAGCTGCTCAAGGACATCAAGTCGCTGGACATCCTGTATGACCGCACGTTGACCTTCTATGACGAGCTGGCCCTGTACATCGCCGCCGGCACCGAAAAGCTGGCCGAGCTGGACCGAGAGACGATCCCCGCCAAGGAGGCCGAACTGGCCGCAAAGGCGCAGCCCGACCAGGTGATCGAGGCGCAGGAGCTGCGCGACCTGCGCACCCTGCGCGACGACCTGGAACGCCGCGTCCACGACCTGAAGCTGACGCGCCAGGTGACGATGCAGTCGCTGCCCTCGATCCGGCTGGTGCAGGAGAACGACAAGTCGCTGGTCACCAAGATCAACTCGACCCTGGTGAACACGGTGCCCCTGTGGGAGACGCAGCTGGCCCAGGCCGTCACCATCCAGCGCAGCGCCGAGGCCGCCCGCGCGGTCAAGGAGGCCAACGACCTGACCAACGAGCTGCTGACGCGCAACGCCGACAACCTGCGTCAGGCGAACGCCCAGATCCGGGCCGAGACGGAACGCGGCGTCTTTGACATCAAGGCGGTACAGACCGCCAACGCCCAGCTGATCGCCACGATCGAGGACAGCCTGCGTATCGCCGACGAGGGTCGGTCGCGGCGCGCCTCGGCCGAGACCGAACTGGTGCGGATGGAGGCCGAACTGCGCGATGCGCTGGCGGCGGCATCCTCGCGGCAGCCTGCGGCCGTCACCGGCCCCGGCGGGCGGCGCTGATGCGGCGCCTGGCTGCCCCCGCCCTGGGATTGGCGCTGCTGCTGGGCGGCTGCGCCCCCGATCCGTTCACGGACACGCCCGGCTCTCCGCGCCCGCAGGCACGTCCCGAGGCCACCTCGGCCGCGCAGAGCCAGGCCGAGTTGCGCCGCGCGCGGGCCGAACGCAACCGCGCCGCGAATGCCGTCGCGCGCCAGGCCTCCGCCTCGCCCAGCCAAGCCAGCCAGTCGCAGCGCGACTATTATGCCGCGGCGGAACGGCGGCTGGTGGCGCAGGGTCGCCTGCGCCGCGACCGGACCCCGCTGGACGCGCCGATCGACGCCGAGATCCTGACCCGCAACTTCATCGACATCGCGCTGCGCGACGAATACAGCCAGACCGACGGCGGGCTGGTGTCGCAGTCCCGCGCGGCGCCCCTGCGCCGCTGGCAGGGTCCGGTGCGGATGCAGCTGGAGTTCGGCGCCTCGACCGACATGGCCGCCCGCCCCGCCTGGCGGTCGGAGGTCGCGGATTTCGCGGGCCGCCTGTCGGACGCCACGCGCCATCCCGTATCGCTGACGGCCGAGGGCGGCAACTTCACCATCCTGGTCCTGACCGAGGATGAGCGCCGGGCCATCGGCCCGCGCCTGGCCCAGCTTGTGCCGGGCATCCCGGCGCAGGACGTGTCCATCATGACGGACCTGCCCGCCGCGATCAGCTGCGCGGTCTTCGCCTATTCGCAGGGCGCGGCCGCCGACTATGCCCGCGCCGTGGCGGTGATCCGGGCCGAACTGCCGCCGCTGCTGCGCACGTCCTGCATCCACGAGGAGCTGGCGCAGGGAATGGGGCTGGCCAATGACAGCCCCGGCGCGCGTCCGTCGATCTTCAACGACGACGAGGAGTTCGCGCTGCTGACGCGCCATGACGAACTGCTGCTGCGGATCCTCTATGATCCCCGCCTGCGTCCTGGCATGTCCGAGGCGGAGGCCGCGCCCATCGTCCGCCGCATCGCGACCGAGCTGCTGGGCGAGAACGCTTGATCCCGTCCCCGGCCCGCCCCTAGAAAGGGGCGAGGTCAGCGGGAGGCACCTATGTCCATCTTCGACATCCTGGGCGGCGAATTCATCGAGATCATCGAATGGACGGCCGACGACCGCGACACGATGGTCTGGCGCTTCGACACGGTCGGGCGGGCGATCAAGTACGGCGCCAAGCTGACCGTCCGCGAGGGTCAGGCCGCCGTCTTTGTTCATGAGGGCCAGCTGGCCGACGTGTTCGGCCCCGGCCTGTACCTGCTGGAGACGAACAACCTGCCGGTGCTGACGCGCCTGCAGCACTGGGACCACGGCTTTCGCAGCCCCTTCAAGTCCGAGGTCTATTTCGTCAGCACGACCCGCTTCAACGATCTGAAATGGGGCACCCGCAACCCCATCATCGCACGCGACCCCGAATTCGGCCCGGTCCGCCTGCGGGCCTTCGGCACCTATGCGATGCGCGTGGGCGACCCCGCCCGGTTCATGTCCGAGATCGTCGGCACCGATGGCGACTTCACCCGCGACGAGATCACCTTCCAGATCCGCAACGTGATCGTGCAGGAGTTTTCTCGCGCCATCGCCGCGTCGAACATTCCCGTTCTGGACATGGCCGCAAACACCGACCAGCTGGGTGCGCTGGTCGCCAAGGCCATCGCCCCTGTGATCGAGGCCTATGGCCTGGTCCTGCCGGAATTCTACATCGAGAACATCAGCCTGCCCGCCGAGGTCGAGGCGATGCTGGACAAGCGCACCAGCATGGGGATCATCGGCGATCTGGATCGTTTCGGCCAGTATGCCGCGTCCGAGGCCATGCTGGCGGCCGCGCGGAACGAGGGGGGCGCCGGTGCCGGCCTGGGCGCCGCAATGGGGGCCGCCATGGGCGCCACGATGCGCGGACCCTGGGGCGCCATGCCCTCGGCCGCCCCGCAGCCCGCAGCGCCGCCTGCGTCCCCGCCGCCCCTGCCCGGCGGCACGGCACCACGCTGGCATGTGGCCATCGACGGCGCGGCCTCGGGGCCCTTTGCGCAATCCGATCTGCCGCGGCTTGTGGCCGAGGGGCGCCTGACCCCTGCCACGCTGGTCTGGACCGAAGGGCAGGATGGCTGGCTGGAGGCTGGTCAGGTCCCGGCCTTGGCCGCCATCCTTGGTGCGACGCCGCCGCCCCTGCCGCGCTGAGGACCGGATGATCCCGGCCGAACACCGCTTTCCCTGCGGACAATGCGGGGCCAGCCTGACCTTTCGCCCCGGCCAGCAGGAGCTTGTCTGCGACTGGTGCGGCCACCGGCAAACCATCGGCCCCGGCCCCGCCCGCGCGCCGGGGCGCAAGGCCGATGACAGCAGCGCCGACCCCGCCCTGCAATGGTCCGAGGGCCCGCGCGCGCCGGGCCCCGCGCTTCGCGAGATCCCCCTGGCCGAGGGGCTGGATCTGTCCCAGGGTGCCGCGGACATCGTGCAAACCGTCCGCACCCTGTCTTGTCCGAACTGCGGGGCACAGGTCGATCTGGACGCCGACCATCACGCCAGCGCCTGCCCCTTCTGCGCGACGCCGGTCGTCACCGACACCGGCCCCACCCGCCGCATCAAACCGCAGGGGGTGATGCCCTTTACCCTGACCGAGGCGCAGGCCCGCGCCGCGATGAAGGCGTGGCTGGGCAGCCTGTGGTTCGCCCCGTCCGGCCTGACGGCCTATGCGCGCAAGGATCGGCGGCTGAGCGGGATCTATTCCCCCTTCTGGACCTTCGACGCCGACACGACGTCGCGCTATCGCGGCCAGAGGGGCGATGCGTATTACGTCATGGTCCAAGGCACCCAGACCGTGAACGGCCGGACGCAGACGGTCAGCCGCCAGGAACGCCGCATCCGCTGGACCCCGGTGTCGGGTCAGGTCGCGCGCCAGTTCAATGACGTGCTGATCCCCGCATCGACCGCGCTGCCGCCGCGCTTCTCCGAGGCGATGAAACCCTGGGACCTGTCGGCCGTGGCGGAATACGATCCTCGCTTCCTGTCGGGGTTCGAGGCCGAGGGGTACACCGTCCCCCTGGCGGACGGGCACGGGGCCGCGCGCCAGCAGATGGCGCAGGTCATCCACCAGGACGCCCGCCGCAGCATCGGCGGCGCGGAACAGCGCGTCGATCACGTCGACAGCCGCTTCGTGAACGAGACCTTCAAGCACGTGCTGCTGCCGATCTGGGCGGCGGCCTATCGCTACAACGGCGCAAGCTACCGCTTCGTGGTCAATGGCCAGACCGGCAAGGTCATGGGCGAACGCCCATATTCGGCATGGAAAATCGCCGGGGCCGTCGCCGTGGCACTGGTAGCGTTAGCAGCCATCCTGTATCTGACCCGATAGGGCCGAACCAAGGGGGACCGACCATGATCCTGTGCGCAGGCGAATCGCTGATCGACATGGTGCCGTCCGACGGCACCTTCCGCCCGCTGGCCGGCGGCGCGGTCTACAACACCGCCATCGCGCTTGGGCGGCTTGGCCAGGACACGGGCTATCTATGGCCGATCAGCCGCGACCCCTTCGGCGACCAGATCCTGCGGCCGCTGGCCGAGGCCGGGGTGAACACCGACCTGTGCCCCCGCACCGACCGGCTGACCACGCTGGCGCTGGTGACGCTGACGAACGGCGAGGCGCGCTATTCCTTCTACGACGAGGGCTCCGCCGGGCGGATGCTGCTGCCCGAGGATATCGGGCCGCTGCCCGAGACGGTGACCGCGCTCTTCGCCGGCGGCATCAGCCTGGTGCCCGACCCCTGCGGCGGCACCATCGAGGCGTTGATCGCGCAGCATCAGGACCGCCTGCCGGTGATGATCGATCCCAACATCCGGCCGTTCTTCATCACCGATGCGGGCGCCTATCGTGCGCGGCTGGCCCGGCTAATGCCCATGGCCGACATCGTCAAGCTGTCGGCCGACGACCTGGAATGGCTGCACCCCGATCTGTCGCCCGAAGACGCCGCCCGCGCGGTGCTGACCACCGGCCCCAAGCTGGTCCTGCAGACCGGAGGAGAGGCCGGCGCCAAGGCGATCTGGGCCGGAGAGACAGTCCACGCCCCCGCGGTGCGCGCCACCGTGGCCGACACGATCGGCGCGGGCGACACGTTCAACGCGGGTGTGCTGGCCTCGCTGGACCGCCAGGGCCTGCTGACCAAGGACGCCATCGCGGCGATCACCCCCGCCCAGATCCACGCGGCGCTGACGCTCGGCGCGCAGGCCGCCGCCGTCACCGTCTCGCGCCCCGGCGCAAACCCGCCCTGGTCACACGAAATGCCTGCCTGATCTGGGGGAGGGTCCGGGAGGGGCGCAGCCCCATCCCGGCGGGGGGGGTGCGGGGGGCTGGCCCCCCGCCCTTCCGTCGCGGGACGCAAGGGGCTCAGTCCGCCGGGTGCCACCCGCCGCTGCGCGGCTCTTCGGGTTCGTCATCCTCGTCGGCCTCGGTGGCCGTGCCGGTGAACGCCTCGAACGCGCCTTTCTGCCGCGCGGTCCAGCGCAGATCCAGATGCAGCCCGTCCTCGCCTGCCTCCTCGCGCTCGACCACGCCGGCCTCGTGCAGCCAGGCACGGCTGCGCCCATCGGCAAAATCCAGCACCACCTGCCCCTCCACGCGCGGCTCGTCCAGAACCTCGCCCAGCTGACGGTCGATGGCGGCGATCAGGTCGTCCAGCCCCTCGCCCGACAGGGCGCTGACCGCCTGCACGCCCTCGGTGCGAGCATCGGTGCGACGCAGGGCCGCCCGGGTGTCGTCGCCCAGGGCGTCGATCTTGTTCCAGACCTCGATCGCGGCGACGTCCTCGTCCACGCCCAGGCTGTCCAGGATCGCGGCCACGTCATGGGCCTGCTCTTCGGTCTCGGGGTGGCTGATGTCGCGCACATGCAGGATCAGGTCGGCCTCCAGCACCTCCTCCAGCGTGGCGCGAAAGGCCGCGACCAGCTCGGTCGGCAGATCGCTGATGAAGCCCACCGTGTCCGACAGGATCACCTTGCGCCCCGAATTCGCGCCCTGCGCGTCAGGCAGGCGGATCGCCCGCATGGTGGGGTCCAGCGTCGCGAACAGCATGTCCTTGACGAACACGTCCGCCCCGGTCAGCCGGTTGAACAGCGTCGATTTCCCGGCGTTGGTGTATCCCACCAGCGCGACGATCGGATAGGGCACCTTCGCACGCGATGCGCGGTGCAGGCTGCGGGTCTTGACCACGCGGTCCAGCTGCCGGCGCAGGCGCGTCATCTGGTCGTCGATGGCGCGACGGTCGGCCTCGATCTGCGTCTCGCCGGGACCGCCCACGAAGCCCAACCCGCCGCGCTGACGCTCCAGGTGGGTCCAGGCCCGAACCAGCCGCGTGCGCTGATAGGACAGCGCCGCCAGCTCGACCTGCAGGACGCCCTCGCGGGTGCGTGCACGGTCGGCGAAGATCTCCAGGATCAGCCCGGTCCGGTCCAGAAGCTTGACGCCCCAATCCTTCTCCAGGTTGCGCTGCTGGACAGGGGTCACCGGCCCGTCGATCAGCACCAGTTCGACCTCCAACGCGCCAAGGCGCTCCTTGATCTCGGCCAGCTTGCCCTTGCCGAACAGCTTGCCCGCATTGGGCTCGCGCAGGTTGGCGACCTCGGATCCGACCATCTCGATGCCCGGCAGGGCCAGGGCCAGCGACACGGCCTCGGCCAACGCATGCTCGGGCTCGCGCCGTTGGGTACGGGCGCGGCCCAGATCGGGGTGGATCACATAGGCGCGTGTCGGCTTGGCTGCGGTTTCCGTCAGTTCGGCCAATCAATCCTCGCCTTCGTACAGGGTGATGGGCTGGCCCGGCATGATCGTGCTGATCGCATGCTTGTAGACCAGTTGCGACTGTCCGTCGCGGCGCAGCAGGACGCAGAAGTTGTCGAACCAGGTGATGACGCCTTGCAGCTTGACACCGTTGATCAAAAAGATGGTGACGGGCACCTTGGCCTTGCGGACATGGTTCAGGAACGCATCCTGCAGGTTCTGCTTGTCGCCAGCCATTTGTTTATCGTCCGTTTTTCACTGTCCCTGTCCGTTCAACATCTAAGCCGATGCCCCACCCCATGCAAGCATGGCGGATTTCGCGAAAACGCGAAGGCAACATTTGGGCCACACCTAGCGGCGCCAGAACTCCGGAGAGAACAGCGCCAGCACCGCCAGCGTCTCGATCCGGCCCAGGACCATCGCGCAGGCCAGCACCGCCTTGGTGAAATCGGGCAGGCCCGACCAACCCTCCCACGGCGCGGAGGCGATGCCGGCGGTACCTTCGAAGGCGGGCGTCAGGGGAATGGCGCTGGCCAGCGGGCCGGCATTGGTCAGCGCGGCGATGGACAGGATGGTCGCGGTCTCGAACTCGATGGCGTGGATGGACACCAGGCTGACCACCAGCGCGATCGAAATCGCGAACAGCATGAAGAAGATGAAGGCCAGATAGGCGCCTTCGCGACGCAACCTGCGAGCGATTCGCCCGCCACCGGACACGGAATGGGGGTGGATGATCCGCTCCATCTCGCGCTGGCCGTGGGTGGCCAGCGCATAGACGCGCAGCAGCTTGACGCCCCCCGCGGTCGTGGCGATCCCGCCCCCCATCAGTGCCAGCCCCGCCAGGACCAACCCCGGCGCGTCCAGCCCCGACCAGGACCGCGCCCCCGCCCAGGCGACAGAGGTCCAGCCGGTCGTGGTCAGATAGCTCAGCGCGCTGAACATGCTGCCCCACATGGCCGACAGGGCGCGCCCGACCTCGGCCATGCCGGTCGGATCGGGGGGCGCCGCGCGGTCCACCTCGATCGCGCCCAGGAAATGGCGCAGGAACAGCATCACGCCCACCCCCAGAACCAGGCCCAGCGCCATGCGCAGTTCGGGGTCCTCGATCAGCCGCTCGGTCGCGCTCAGTTCCGCGCCCCCGGGCCAGAAGCGCCGTGACAGGGCGGGGATCAGGAAGATAAAGACCAGCATCTCTCCGGGAATGCCCGAAGCCTCGCCCGACGGCCCGATCACCGGAGAGATGCCCGACGTCGACAGCGTCCCCATCGCCCGCGTCAGCGCCACGAAGGACGGATCGCCCAGCATCAGCAGCCCCACCCACAGCACCAGCGTGAAGCCCAGATAGAGCGGGCCCACCTGCAGCGCGGCGCGGCCCAGCCGGCTGGCGGGATCCGCCAGCTGCGTGTCGAAGCTGGGATCGGACAGGTGCAGGACCGGGCGGCGCGGCTGGTCCGACGGTGGCAGGTGCTCGCGGTATTCCTCGCGGCCATAGGGGTTCGACATGATCTCGAACCCGCCGACGCGCAGCGGCGCCAGGATCGCGACCGCCGCCACCAGCACGAAAAAGCCCCCCATCCAGCCCACCATCGACCGCCACAGATGCAGCGGCAGCGGCAGCAGGTCGGCCGAATAAAGCGACGCCCCGGTGGTGGTCAGCGACGACACCATCTCCCACCAGGCGTTGAAGAACCCCGTGTCGGGCTGGCTTTCCGCAAAGGGCACGGCCAGCAGCAGCGGCAGCAGCCCATAGACCCCCAGCATCAGCAGCAGCATCTCTCGCGCGGTCTGGCCGCGGGGGTTGGCCTGCGCCGCAAGCCCGATCAGCCCGCAGAAGGTCAGCGTCAGCAGCGCCGCATAGAAGAAGTTGCGCGCGATTGCGGCGTATCCCGTGACCGAGGCAAAGCCCGCGGGCGCCAGCATCAGCACCGCCGCCAGCCCGACCAGCAGCACCAGCAGCGGCATCCGCAGAAGAAAGCCCGTCATCCCCCGCCCCTCAGAAGAAGTCGATCGAGACCTGCAACAGGCGCTCGACTTCGGGGACGTCCTTGGTCAGGGCAAAGATCAGCACGATGTCGCCCTCGTCGATGCGGGTGTCGGCCAGCGGCTTGACCACCCGATCGCCCTTGCGGACCGCACCCAGCAGCGCGCCTTCGGGGAAGTCGATGTCGCGGATCGCGCGGCCCGCCATGGGGCTGGTGGACAGGACCTGCGCCTCCATCACCTCGGCCTCGGCATCGCCGACGGAATAGATGTCGCGCACGCGCCCGTGGCGGATGTGGCGCAGGATCGTGGACACGGTCGTCGATCGCGGGTTGATATAGGCGTCGATGTCCAGCGCCCCCATCAGCGGCACCAGCGTGGGGTCGTTGATCAGTGCGATGGCCATTTTCGCCCCCGCCTGCTTGGCGCGTACCGAGGCCAGGATGTTGGTCTTGTCGTCGTCGGTGACCGCCAGGACGGCGTCGGCCTGGGGGACGGCGGCCTCGTCCAGGATCTCGGCCGACAGACCGTCGCCGTTCAGCACGATGGTCCGTTCCAGACGGTCGGCCGCGAATTCGGCACGCCCCCGGTCGCGTTCGATCAGCTTGGCGCGGATGCGGTCCGGCCGCGCCTCCAGCGCCTGCGCCACGGCCAGGCCCACGTTGCCCGCCCCGATGATGGTCACGCGCTCCTGCTTGCGGGCGGGCTTGCCAAAGATGTCCAGCGTGCGCGCCACGTCGTCGATGTGGCAGAAGACATAGATCTGGTCCTCGGCGAACAGCTGATCGCCCGGTTCGGGCGCGAACAGCCGCCCCTTGCGGCGCACCCCCGCCACGATGGCACGCAGGCTGGAAAACAGCTCGGTCAGCTGGCGCAGCGGCGTGTTCAGCGCCGGGCAGTCCGGTTCCAGGTCGATCCCCAGCAGCTGGATCTTGCCGTCCATGAAGGTCTCGACGTCGAAGGTCGACGGCGCCGAAAGGCGCTGCAGGGCAGCCAGCGCGACCTCGCGTTCGGGACTGATGACCACGTCGATGGGCAGGTGCTCGGTGCGGTACAGATCGGAATAGATCGCGTCCAGATAGGCACCCGACCGCAGGCGCGCGATCTTGCGCGGCACCTGGAAGATCGAATGCGCGACCTGGCAGGTGACCATGTTCACCTCGTCCGAATGGGTCGCGGCGATGATCAGGTCGGCGTCGCGCGCGCCGGCGCTGTCCAGGATGTCGGGATGGCTGGCAAAACCCGTCACCCCCTGCACGTCCAGCGATTCCGTGGCCCGGCGCACCAGGTCGGGATTGTTGTCGATGACGGTGACATCGTTGCGCTCGCCCGACAGGTGGCGCGCGATCTGCCAGCCGACCTGCCCTGCCCCGCAGATGATGATCTTCATGCGTCACCCTTCCTGTCCCGCGCCCCCTTGCCTAAGCCGGGCGCGCGGTCCGCGCAAGCAACAGGCTATTTGCCCATCATCAACTCGTCCTCGCCGCGCATCCCGCCGACGACCCCAAGCGACTTCAGCTTGCGGTGCAGCGCGCTGCGCTCCATGCCGACGAACTGCGCGGTGCGGCTGATGTTGCCGCCGAACCGATTGATCTGGGCGACCAGGTATTCGCGCTCGAACAGCTCGCGCGCCTCGCGCAGCGCCATCGCGGTGACCGACGGCCCCAGGCTCAGCGTGTCGCTGTTGTCCGGCGTGGCCCCCTGGGGCTCCAGCTCGGACGGCAGGATCGGCCCGTGGCTTTCCGCCAGGATCAGCACGCGCTCGATCACGTTGCGCAGCTGGCGGATGTTGCCGGGCCAGCGCATCGACTGCAGCGCGGCCACGGTCTCCTCGGGCAGATCGCGCGGGGTCAGGCCCTGGTTCTTGTGGAACTGCTCGATGAAATGACGAGCCAGGGCCGCGATGTCGTCGCGCCGGTCGGCCAAGGACGGCACCGCGATGGGCACCACGTTCAGCCGGTCGAACAGCTCCTGCCGGAATCGGCCGGCGGCGATTTCCGCCACCAGGTCGCGGTTCGTCGACGACAGCACCCGCAGGTCGACCCGCACCTTGTCCGCGCCGCCCGCGCGCACGAACTGCTGTTCGGTCAGCACGCGCAGGATCTTGGGCTGGGTGCCCATGGGCATGTCGCCCACCTCGTCGAAATAGATGATGCCGCCATGCGCCTGCTCCAGCAGGCCCGGCTCGATCCCGCGTTCGGGGGATTCGCGGCCGAACAGCACCTCCTCCATGCGCTCGGGCTCGATCGTGGCACAGGGAACGGTGACGAAGGGCGCCGACGCGCGCGGGCTGTGCGCGTGGATATAGCGCGCGGCGCTCTCCTTGCCGGTGCCCGGCTCGCCCGCCAGCATCACCCGGCCGTTGGACCGCGCCACCTTGTCCAGCGCGTCGCGCAGCCGCTTGAAGGCCGCGGACTGGCCCAGCATGTCGGCCACGCGGTCGCCGCCGCGCCGCAGGCTGCTGTTTTCGCGGCGCAGGCGGGCGGTCTCCATCGCGCGGTTGATGACGACCATCAGCTGGTCGATGTTGAAGGGCTTCTCGATGAAATCGTACGCCCCCTGCTTGATCGCGGCGACCGCGATCTCGATGTTGCCATGCCCCGAGATGATGATGACCGGCACGTCGGGATTGTTGCGCTTGACCTGTTTCAGGATGTCGATCCCGTCCATGCGGCTGTCCTTCAGCCAGATGTCCAGGATCATCAGCGATGGCTCGCGGTCGTTCAGGGCCGCCACGGCCTCGTCCGAATTCGCGGCCATGCGGGTGTCAAAGCCCTCGTCGCGCAGGATGTCGGCGATCAGTTCGCGGATGTCGCGTTCATCATCGACGATCAGGATGTCGTTCATGGTGTCGCCTCGTCTTTTTCTTGTCTGCTCTTGGTCTTGGGCCCCCGCACGGGATGGCGTTCGCGGGGCAGCCGGATCTCGGCCATGGCGCCCGGCGGATCGGGCGCATCGGTCAGGGACAGGCTGCCGCCATGTTCCTCGACGATCTTCTTGACGATGGGCAGGCCCAGCCCGGTGCCGTGGCTTTTCAGCGTCACATAGGGTTCGAACAGCCGCGACCGGTCGGCGGGCAGGCCCGGCCCGGTATCGGTGATGCGGATGCAGACGGATTCGGGCTGCACCTCCAGCGCGACGGCGATCTTCGGCGTCCAGCCGGGGATCGCCTGCGCGGCCTGTTCGTCGATGGCCTCTCCGGCGTTCTTCAGCAGGTTGGTCAGCGCCTGGCGCATCATCCCCGCGTCGCAGTCGACGATCACCGGCTCCTCCGGAATGTCGCGGACGATGGTCGCGTGCAGGGCATCCTGCTGCAACAGCAGCACCTGGCGCAGCAGCGCGGCCAGGTCCGTCTCGGCCCGGTCGGGTTCGGGCATCCGGGCAAAGCGGCTGAACTCGTCCACGATCCGGCGCAGATCGTTCGTCTGGCGGATGATCACCTCGGTGTACTGGTCCAGCGCGGCGCGGTCGCCCTCGGCCGCCAGCGGGCCGAACTTTCGGCGCAGGCGTTCGGCGGACAGCTGGATGGGCGTCAGCGGGTTCTTGATCTCGTGGGCCACGCGGCGGGCGACGTCGCCCCAGGCGGCCATGCGCTGCGCGCTGACCAGCTCGGTCACGTCGTCGAAGGCCACCACGTATCCCTCCAGCGCGCCGTCCGCGCCCCGGCGCACGGCCATGCGGACCAAGAGGCTCTCTACCCGGCCCTCGCGCATCAGGCGGACCTCGTCCTGGATCGTCTCGGCGACCGAGGCGGACAGGCGCGCGAACAGCGGCGCGAATTCCGGCACCACCTCGGACAGCAGGGCATCGATGTCGCGTTTCGCATCCAGCCCCAGAAGCCGGCTGGCCGAGCGGTTGACGAAGTCGATCTCTCCGGCCGCGTCCAGCCCGATGACCCCCGACGTGACCGAGGTCAGCACGTTGTCGAACAGCCGCCGCTGGTCATCGGACAGGCGATAGCTTTCGACCAGCTCCTCGCGCTGCGTCTTCAACTGGCGGGTCATGCGGTTGAAGGCCTGGCCCAGGGTCTGGATCTCGTCGCCGGTGCGGACCTCGGGGACCTGCACGTCCAGATCGCCGCGCCCCACCCGGTCGGTCGCCTGCGCCAACAGGCCGATGGGCCGCGACAGGCGCGACGCGAACCACAGCCCCAGCCAGATCGCCGCCGCCACCAGCAGCAGCGCGAACCCTAGATAGACCAGCGAAAACTCCAGCAGGACCTGGCTGCGCATCGCCTCCAGCTGGCGGTAATCGCCCGCGGTCGCCCGCGTGTCGTCCACCAGCCCCAACAGGTCGCCATCCACGTCGCGTGTCACGTACAGGTATCGGTCGGCCAGCGGCGGCAGCGCGACAAGCGCCCGGAACTCGTCATTCGCCCAATCCTCGATCAGGGCGATGCCGTCGGCCTGCGCGCGGTCCAGCTGGTCGGCACCCGGCGCCTCGTACCAGAACAGATAGCTCCGCTCGCCCCGGGCGCGGATCTCTCCGGCGCCATTGATGATATAGGCTTCGCGCAGGCCACGCTGGATCAGGCCCTGGCCCTGCACCAGCAGCTCGCGCATCTCTCCGTCCTCGATCAGGGGATTGGCGCGCCCTGCACGGGTCAGGATGCTGGCCAGCGCGCGCGCATCCTCGGTCAGATCGCCGCGATGTTCCGCGTGATAGGCCTCGGCCGCGGCCTGGGACGTGGTCACGACCTGCTGCACGCGGTCGGAGAACCATCCCTCCAGCCCGATGTTGACCAGAAATCCCGCGAACAGCGCGACCAGCACCGTGGGCACCAGCGCCAGCCCGCCAAAGATCGCGACCAGCCGTGCATGCAGGCGCGATGCGGGCGCCGTGCTGCGCCGGGCCGAGATCAGCCGCGCCATGCGCGCGACGATGAACCCGATCAGCACGATCAGAAAGGCCAGGTCCGCCAGCAGGACCACCCGCAGGGTCGCGCCCTGCATGCCCCGACCGAACGGCCCCATCACCGCCAGCGTCGCCACGGCCAGTGCCACGCCCGACAGCACGATGCCCCAGGTCAGCGCCCCGCGCCACGGTCGGGGCAATCGGATACGGGCCAGCCTGTCCCAGCTGAGCCCCGATGCCAAACCTGCCATATCCCCCACTTGCCGTCTTTCGCGGCTTTTGTTGCGGGCGCGCGTGTCCTTCGCGCTGGTCCCTGTGGCGGTTTTACATCAGTTTGCGCCTCCGTGTCACCTCGATATTCAGCTCGGTCAGTTTCTTGCGCAACGTATTGCGGTTGATCCCCAGCAGATCGGCACAACGCAGCTGATTTCCCCCGGTCGCATCCAGCGCCACCTGCAGCAGCGGGCGTTCCACCTCGCGCAGGATGCGGTCATAGAGGCCCGGCGGTGGCAGCGCGTCGCCATGCAGGTCGAAATAGCGCTGCAGATGCGCCTCAACCGAATCCGACAGGCGCGATCCGACCTGCGGCAGGCTGACGACGCCCGCGGGTTCGGGCGCGGGGGCAAGGGCCGATACCGGCGCCGCCGCGGGGGTGCGGTGGCCCGACTGCTGGGACAGCGCCTCGCGCATCTCGGCGGTGCTGATGGCGGGGCCGCTGGCGGTCAGGGCCAGGCGGCGCATCATGTTCTCCAGCTCGCGGACGTTGCCCGGGAACGGATGGGCGCGCAGCATGGCGGCCGCATCGTCCGACAGCATCCGCTCCGGCAGGCCCTGCGCGGCGGCACGGGCCAGCAGATGCGCCGCAAGCGGCAGGATGTCGTCAACCCGCGCGCGCAGGGGCGGCACGCTGACGGTGACGCCCGCCAGGCGGTAATACAGGTCCGACCGCAACCGGCCCGCCGCCACGTCGGCCTGCGGATCGGACCCGGTGGTTGCCACGATGCGGGGCGCATGGGCGCGGTCGGGGCCGGCCTCCATCGTCTCGATCAGGCCGATCAGGCGCGCCTGCGCGCCTGTGTCGAACCCCGCCGGGTTCTCGATGATGATCGTGCCGCCGCGGGCCTTGTCGGCGGCGCGCGCGATCGCCTCCTCGGTCGCGTCGGACGAGGTCAGGACCGCAAGCCCCCGGTCGCGCCGGTCCGACAGCTCGTGAAAGCTGCGGGCGATGGTGGTCTTGCCCACCCCCGCCTCTCCGGCGATGATCACCGGCAGGTCGGCGTTCAGCACCCGCGCGACCATGCGGAACAGCGCCTGCATCGATGGTGCGTGACCGATCAGCGGCATGGCAGGGTCCGCCGCCTCGCGCGGGGCGGGCAGCGGTTCGGGGATCGGGTCGGACTTGCGCGGGCGGCGCGACAGGGCCTGGTTCGCCTTGGACATCAGGTCCGGCAGATCGAAGGGCTTGGGCAGGTACTCGAACGCCTCGGCCTCGGTCGCGCGGATCGCGGTGACGATGGTATTCTGGGCCGAGATCACGATCACCGGCAGGTCTGGCCGCGCCTCGCGGATGGCGGGGATGCGGTCGATGCCGTTGCCGTCGGGCATCATCACGTCGGTGATGACCAGGTCGCCGCGCCCCTCCTCGACCCATTTCAACAGCTGCGCCAGGCTGCCCGTGGCGTGGACGCGGCATCCCGCGCGGGTCAGCGCCTGCGTCAGCACCGTGCGGATGGTGCGATCGTCGTCAGCAATCAGAACGGTGCCGTCCATGGGTTCAGGTCCTTATGCCTTGGGCAGGGAGATGCGGAACACGGTGCGACCGGGGCGGCTGTCCACCCGGATCAGCGCGCCGTGGTCGGTGATGATCTTACTGACCAGCGCCAGGCCCAGCCCGGTGCCGTTCTCGCGGCCCGAGACGAAGGGCTCGAACACCTGGTCGGCGATGGCCGGGGGGAAACCGGGGCCGTTGTCCTCGATCTCGATCTGCAGGGGCAGCGGGCGGCCCGTGGGATCGGTCTCGTCGGGGGGACGGCGCAGCGTGTGGTCGTAATGGGTGCGCAGGCGGATCGCGCCGCCGGCCTTGCCGTCCAGCGCCTCGGACGCGTTCTTGACCAGGTTCAGGCAGACCTGCACCAGCTGATCCGCATCCGCCAGCGCCGCAGGCAGCGAGGGGTCGTAATCGGTCACGATCTGCACGTCGCGCGCAAAGCCCGCCTTGGCCGACCGGCGCACCTGTTCCAGCACGTCGTGCACGTTCAGCGCCGACAGGCGCGGGGCCGAGGTGTCCCCGAACCGTTCGACCTGGTCCAGAAGCGCCACGATACGGCGCGATTCCGCGACGATCATCTCGGCCATCTCGCGGTCCTCGGGGGTGGCGTTCATGGCCATCAGCTGGGCCGCGCCACGGATGCCCGCCAGGGGGTTCTTGATCTCGTGGGCCAGCATCTCGGCCATGCCGATGGCGCTGCGGGCGGCGCTGCGGACATGGCGGGCCTGGTGCGCGCCMTCATCGTCCTGCGGCACGATCAGCAGCGACACCGACGCCGCGCCTGGTGGTTGCCGGTCCGGTCGCCGATCTCGAACTGGACGCTGGTCTGGTACAGCGCCTCCTCGCTGGCACGCACGCGGGCCAGCAGCGGCCCCAGGCCGGGCTGCAGGCGCAGGCGCATCGACATCTCGTCCCCGTCCAGCGCGCGGCCCAGGGTCGAGTTGCGCGACAGGTTCAGCCAGATCTCGGCGGCGTCGTTCATCGCGGCCACGCGTCCGTCGGCGTCCAGGATCAGCGCGGGCAGCGGCAGCGCCGCCCAGCCCGGTCCGGGGGCCGCCTCACGGAAATCGCGCGGCCGAGGCGTCATGCGGCCACCCCCGCGGCATCGCCGAAGGCACGGGCGATCAGGTCCAGCGTCGCGCGGGGCGTGTCGGCCCGCATCATCTGGTCGCGCAGCGGGGCGCCGTTCGCATCGGCATACCAGCCCAGATGCTTGCGCGCGACGCGCAGGCCCAGATCGGTGCCATAGAAGTCCAGGATGTCCTCGTAATGCTCGGCCACCAGATCGGCCAGCGCCGCGCCCTGCGGCACGTCGGGCGCGGGCGTGCCCCACAGGTCATGCGCGATCTGCGCCAGGATCCAGGGCCGCCCCTGCGCGCCGCGACCAACCATCACCGCATCCGCCCCCGACGCCGCCAGGGCCGCACGGGCGCTGGCGGCATCGACGACGTCCCCATTGGCCACCAGCGGCGGGATCGGCCGCGTTCAGGCAGTCGTCGTCCCAGCCCAGCCGCATCTTCAGCGTGACGGGCACGTCGACCGCCCCCACGACCGCATCGACCAGCGTCATCGCGTGATCCAGGTCGCGCATCAGCGCCGCGCCGGACAGCCCGCCGGTGACCTTCTTGGCGGGGCAGCCCATGTTGATGTCGATGACACGCGCCCCCATGCCGGCCACGATGCGCGCGGTCTCGGCCATGGGTGCGGCTTCGCGGCCCGCGATCTGGACGCTGACGGGCAGTGCCCCTTCGGTCAGCGCCTTGGCGCGCACGGCGGCACGGGTCGACGGGCGCGGCGTCACCATCTCGGTCGAGGCGACCATCTCGGACACCATCAGGCCCGCGCCGAACCGCGCGACCGCGCGGCGGCAGGGGACATCGGTGATCCCGGCCATCGGCGCCAGGAAGACCGGCGGGCCAAGAGGTGTGTCACCAAGCATGATCGGGTCGGGCAATCGCATGTTCTGTTCCTTCACCCCGGGGCAGACCGCCCGCAAGAACGGCAGGGGGCGGCTGGCCTGCCCAAATCGCAGGCGCGTCCCGGTTGCCTGCAAACCGGGCATGTTGCAATCATCTTAAGCAGACCGCGCGCCAAGGCTGCAAGCGGGCCGATGTCGCAACCGGAACCGGAAGCGACGTGGACGGTGGTGGCGGCGGGGCCTGCGTCGTGCTTGGATGGGCGCGGAAATGCAAGGGGGTGCCATGTTTCTGTCGGTGTTCGATCTGTTCAAGCTGGGGGTGGGGCCCTCCTCCTCGCACACGATGGGGCCGATGGTGGCCGGCCAGCGGTTCCTCGATTCCCTGCGGGTGCAGCCGTTCCGGGCGCATGGGCTGCGCGCCAGCCTGCATGGCAGCCTGGCGTTCACCGGCAAGGGTCACGCAACCGACCGCGCGACGATCCTGGGTCTTGCGGGCTTTACCCCCGCCAGCATGGACATGGACGCGGCCGAGGCCGCGCTGGCCCGCAACCGAGAGACCCGCCTACTGGAACCGCAGGGGCTGGGCCCGCTGGTCTTCGACCCCGAACGCGACCTGCGGTTCGATTACGACCACACCCTGCCCGGCCATGCCAACGGCATGACCCTGTCGGCGACCGACGCGCAGGGCGACGTGATCTATCACCAGATCTACTACTCGATCGGCGGTGGCTTCGTAATGACCGACCAGGAACTGGCCGACAAGGCGGGCGCGGTGCGCAGCGATGCCACGTCCAGCGTGCCCTATCCCTTTGCCAGCGCGGCCGAAATGCTGGAGATGGCCCAGGCCTCGGGGAAGTCGATCGCCCGCATGAAGGAGGCCAACGAGCTGTGCTTTCGGTCCCGGCCCGACATGCTGGCGGGCCTGGACCGCATCTGGACCGCGATGCGCGACTGCATGGACCGCGGCCTGTCGACGGACGGCGTCCTGCCCGGCGGGCTGCACGTGCGTCGGCGCGCGCGCGCGATCCACGCCAAGCTGGTCGAGGAACGCGGCCTGAACATGACCGCGCCCCATGTCATCAACGACTGGATGTCGGCCTATGCGATGGCCGTGAACGAGGAGAACGCCGCCGGCGGTCAGGTCGTCACCGCACCCACGAATGGCGCCGCCGGCACGGTGCCCGCGGTGATCCGCTATTGGTTGGACCATGTGCCGGGCGCGTCCGAACGGCTGCTGCCCGATTTCCTGCTGACGGCGGCGGCGGTGGGCGGGCTGATCAAGCACAACGCCTCGATCTCGGGCGCGGAATGCGGCTGCCAGGCCGAGGTCGGATCGGCCGCCGCGATGGCCGCCGCGGGCCTGGCCGCCGTCCTGGGCGGCACCCCCCAGCAGGTCGAGAACGCCGCCGAGATCGCGCTGGAGCATCACCTGGGCATGACCTGCGACCCGGTGCGCGGCCTGGTCCAGGTGCCCTGCATCGAGCGGAACGGGCTGGGCGCGATCAAGGCCGTGGCGGCCGCCAGCCTGGCGCTGCGCGGCGACGGCAGCCACATCGTGCCGCTGGACGCCGCGATCGAGACGATGCGCCAGACCGGTCGCGACATGTCGGAAAAGTACAAGGAGACGTCGCTTGGCGGCTTGGCCGTGAACGTCCCGAACTGTTAGGGGGTCAGCTGCCCGCGCAGCGTGTAATGCAGGCCCTGGGGCAGGAATTCGGCCTGCCCCTCGCCGTTGAAATAGGCCGGGACGATCATGTTCACCAAGCGCGACCCGAACCCTTCGCGCGTGGGCGCGGCCACGACCTGACCGCCGGTCTCCTGCCAGTCCAGCGCGAAGTCGTCGCCCATGACCGACCAGGTCAGGTCGACCATGCCCAGCGGGCTGGCCAGCGCGCCGTATTTTGCCGCATTCGTCGCCAGTTCGTACAGGGCCAGCGACAGGCCGACTGCCTGCTGGCTGCTCAGCGGCACGGGCGGGCCGGACAGGCGGATGCGGTCGTTCCCGACCAGATGGGCGCCAATGGATCGGGCCATCACCTCGGTGATGTCGGCGCTTTCGCCCAGGCCCGTGAACAGGCCCTGTGCCTTGGCCAGCGCCATGATGCGCGCGCCGACCGTGTCGCGGGCCTCCTGGATGCTGGTCGCGTTGCGCAGGCTGGAGGACACCACGGTCGAGGTCACCGACAGGATGTTCTTGATCCGGTGCAGCAGCTCTTCCTGCATGACCTGCTGGTTGCGGCGTGCCAGCACCAGCGCAGTCATGTCCACGGTGATGTTCATCAGACCCGCCACGCTGCCGTCGTCGTCGTAAAGCGGGCTGTAGCTGAAGGTCCAGAACGTCTCCTCGTCGAACCCGTTGCGGGTCATGACAAGGCGCATCTCCTCGGAGTAGGTGCCGCGGCCTAACAGCGTCTGGTCGACCAGCGGCTTGACGTCGTCCCAGACATCCGCCCAGATCTGCTGGAAGGGCTGACCCAGGGCCCGCGCCTCCTTGCGGCCCAGGACGGGCGCATAGGCGTCGTTGTACAGCATGATCAGCTCGGGGCCCCAGAACATGCAGGACGCATGCCGCTGCGCCAGCATCATCCGCACAGCGGTCGTCAGCGCGACCGACCAGCCCGAGATCGGCCCCAGGGGCGTGGCCTGCCAGTCAAAGTTTCCGGTCGCACGCGCCATCGGCCCGTCGTCCCAGGAAAATCGCGCCGGTTCGGGCCGCGCGGCGGGCCCCCGGGCGTGCTGTGCCGATCCCGTCATGTGGGTGCCACCAGAGAGAACATCACCGATACCTATGCCGGTTCCCGTATGATATTCAACGAATAACCCTCGATGCAGCCGGTTTCGCACCAATATTCATCATTTATCAACAAGGTGAACCGTCCGGTGCGGCCGGTCCATGCGGCGGCGACATGCCGGGACGGGGGCGTGACGCTTGCCCCCTGTGGCTGCGGTTGCTAACGCTTGGCAGACAGTGATCCCGCGACAAATCCGCCCAGAACCAGAAGGCCAAAGCCCCATGTTCCCCCGCCTTGCCATCCTTGCCCTGATGACCCTGCCCCTGGCCGCCTGCGACACCCAGGTGATGACCGACCTGCGACGCGGGGTCGGCCTGGACGACGCCGCAGCCCAGCCCGAGGAGCCGACCGGCCCGCGCCCGCCCGCCGTCTCTCCGCTGGAACAGCCGATCGAGACGGGCACGGTCGGGCGCGTCGTGCCAACCGCGGAACCTGTGMCCTATCGCACCACCGCCTTTGTCGCGGGCGGGAACGAACCGGCCTGGAACGTCCAGGTCAGCGGCGACACGGCCGTCTATCGCACGGCCGACAACCAGGCCGGGCGCCAGATCCCGGTGAACCGCCTGGTCTTCAGCCAGGGCGTCGAATACATCGGGGTGCTGGGCGGGCGGCCCTTCGTGCTGAACCTGCGGGCGGCGAAATGCAAGGACAGCATGGTCGACGAGACCTATCCGCTGACCGCACGCCTGACCGTGAACGGTCAGACCCAGCTCGGCTGTGCACAGCCCGCCGCCCCGGCCGCACCCGCCACAGCCGAGGCCGCACCGGCCGCCGCCGGTTGACGCGCGCGCACGGCTCACGCATTCGTGTGTCGATCCGTGCCGCAAAGCCTGCCACTGCGCCTGACGATCCTGCCCTGCCCGCCCTGATCCTGCCGCCGAAAGGAAGCCGCCGATGCGCCGCTCGCGACTGACCCGCCAGCTGATGGCCACCACCCTGCCCCTGGCCCTGATCGTGGGGTCGGGCGTCGGCGTCGCGACCGCCGACCCGATGCTGGGGCGCAACATGTCGACCTATGGCCTGCCCGGCGGCATCGACACGCCCACGGCCGAGACGATGCCCGACGGCAGCCTGGGCGCGACGCTGTCGCTGTCCGACTATGCCCGACGCGGCAACGTCTTCTTCCAGGCGCTACCGGGGCTGACGACGGTCCTGCGCTATGGCCGCGTCGACGGGATCAACGATTACCGGCAGGAGGGGTTCATCTCGGACCGCTCGCTGGACCTGCGCTATCAGATCGTGGACGAGGACGGCTGGCGCCCCGCGGTGGCCGTCGGCCTCCAGGATTTCCTGGGCACCGGCGTCTATTCGGGCGAATACATCGTGGCGACGCGCAACGTGACGCCGACGGTGCGCGCATCGGTCGGCCTGGGCTGGGGCACGCTGGCGGGCAAGCCGCGCATCATCGACGTCGGCGACGAGGGCGGGACGCCCAATGTCGAGGACTGGTTCACCGGCGGGGCCAAGCCCTTCGCCTCGGTCAGCTGGCAGGTCAACGACCGCCTGAACCTGGTCGCGGAATACTCCAACGACATCTATCGCGCCCGCTACAGCGACGGCAACGAATACCAGCAGGGCGACGAGCCGGGCAGCAACATCAACCTTGCCGCCAACTATCGCTTTGGACGCAACTACGAGGCCGGGCTCTATACCATCGGCGGAGAGACGATCGGCGCGCAGTTCACCATCGCGCTGAACCCGCGCGACGCCACCTATCCGTCGGGCCTGGAAAGCGCGCCGGCCCCGGTGCGTCCGCGGCCGGCGCCCGCGCAGGACCCCGACGGCTGGTCGGGCAGCTGGTCGCAGGACCCGACCGCCCAGCCCGCCATCCAGAAGGCCCTGGGCGACGGCATGGCGGACGAGGGGATGCTGTTGGAAAGCATGGCCCTGGCGCCGACCCGCGCCGAGGTCCGCCTGCGCAATCAGCGCTATATCAACCAGGCCGAGGCCGTGGGCCGCACCGCGCGCCTGATGACCCGCGCCCTGCCCCCGTCGGTCGAGACCCTCGTGATCACCTCGACCAGCGACGGGATGCCGACCTCGTCGGTGACCCTGCGCCGCAGCGATGTCGAGCGGCTGGAGAACACCGAGGCCGGGCAGATCGCCGCCGCATCCACCCTGTCGGACGCCGCACCGGGCGTGCCGGGGCTGGTGGCCAGCCAGGGCCTCTATCCGCGGTTCCGCTGGTCGGTGAAGCCCTATCTGGACCTGGGCATCTTCAGCGCCGAGGACGGACTGACCCACGAGGTCGGCGCCGAGGCGCGTGCCAGCTATGAGCTGATGCCCGGCCTGATCGCCACCGGCGCCCTGCGCCAGCGCGCCTTCGGCGACATCGGTCAGCGCGGTCCGGGCATTCCGGGCCAGCGGGGCGAATATTACAGCCCCGACGAGTATGAATCGAACCCCGCCCTGGAAACCACGCCGCAGGGCGTGCCGCGGGTGCGGTCCGACACGCGGATGTACACGGGCAATTCCAGCCCGGTGATCCCGGAACTGACGCTGGCTTGGTACGCCAAGCCGTCGGACGCGATCTATACCCGCGTGACCGTGGGCCTGCTGGAACGCGCCTATGGCGGCGTCTCGGCCGAGGCGCTGTGGAAGCCCGCCAATTCGCCCCTGGGCTTTGGCGCCGAGATCAACCGCGTCCGCAAGCGCGACTTCGACCAGTTGTTCGACTTTCGCGACTATGAGGTCACGACCGGCCACGTTTCGGCATACTATGAGTTCACGCAAGGCTTCACCGCCCAGCTGGATGTCGGCCAGTACCTGGCGGGGGACGTCGGTGCGACCGTGACCCTGGCGCGCGAGTTCGCGAACGGCTGGCAGATCGGCGCCTATGCCACCAAGACCGACCTGTCGGCAGAGGAGTTCGGCGAGGGCAGCTTCGACAAGGGCGTGACCCTGTCGATCCCGCTTGGCTGGGCCACGGGCCAGGCCAGCCGCGACCGCGTGTCGACCAACATCCGCTCGCTGTCGCGCGACGGCGGATCGCGGGTCAATGTCAACGGACGCCTGTACGACCGTGTTCGCGAAAGCCACACCGTCGATCTTTACGAAGGCTGGGGGAGGTTCTGGCGATGAGCAGAGCGATGCAGACGCGCGCAATCCTGGCCGGGGTGGCCTTGGCCGCCCTGTCGGCCTGCGGCAATACCGGCGCGGACGAGGCCGGGGCCAGCCCGCTGTCGGTTCTGGCCCAGACCGCGACCCAGGCCATCACGGCCCGCGGGGCGACCCAGCCGGCGCAACCCGCCCGCAACCCCCAGCAGGCCGCGGCCGAGGCGCTGCGCGTCAATCCCGGCCCGCTGATCCAGGCGACCTTCGAAAGCCCTGCCCGCACGCAGGTCCTGGCGCTGACGGGGACGAACGGCGCCATGCGCACCTACATGACCCCCGACGAACAGGCGGTGATCCTGCGCGGCGGCATGCTGATCGGCACGCGCGGTCTGGGCCGCGACCTGTCGGTGGCGGAACCGGGGACCGAGGCGCTGATCCGGGCGGGCCAGTCCGGCAGCGGCACGCGCGTCATGCGCTATCTGTCAGGCGACGGGTTGGAACGGCCGCTGCAGTTTTCCTGCACCACTGCGCCCGGCCCCAACCCCGGCGTGATCCTGGAGACCTGCGAAGGGCATGGTGCGACCTTCCAGAACAACTATCTGGTCCAGAACGGGCAGATCCCCGTATCGCGCCAATGGATCGGGCCGGGCATGGGCTATGTGACCATCCAGACGCTGCGTCCCTGACAGGCAACACCGGAACGGAAAGACCGGCCCTTTGCGGGGCCGGTTTTTTCATGCGCGGGTGCCATGGCGGGCAGGCCTGCAGACAACGAAAAAGGGGCTGGCCAAAGGCCAGCCCCTTGTGGCTCGGACCGTGCGAACGATCCGATCCGATATCAGCTGTCGTCGTCGTCCGAAGCGACTGCGGCGATGACGCCCAGCAGCAGCAGGGCGGGGACGACCAGGCCAGCGTTCGAGGAAGCGGGCTGCTCCTCGACGATGACGGGCTCGACTTCCACGACGGGGGCGACATAGCCACCGGCCAGAGCCGAGGTTGCGGTCAGGCCGAGAGCGGCCGCGAAAGTAGCGAATTTGGTCATGATCATGCTCCGTTTCGATTGACGGCTGCCATTTCTGGCAACATCGAGGCGACAGTTACACAAACCCGAACAGTTGAAAAGCAGCATTGAATTGATTCCCCCGTGGGCTTGCAACCACTGTTGCATATTGGCCAACACCTGTTTCGGCACTTGGTTCCGGCCCCCGCAAACCCCCGGAAAAACTGTGACAATTCGGCACTATGCCCGGCGAAGTGCCTGTGAGACGATGAAAAAGATCGCCGCCGCGGTCACGATCGAGGGACCCGCCGGCGTGTCGAGTCGCAAACTGGCCCACAACCCCAGGATGACGGATGCGGCGGCGATCAGGGCGGCGCCGGCGGCCATCCGCTCGGGGGTCCGGGCCCATGTGCGGGCCGCCGCCGCCGGCACGATCAGCATCGCCGAGATGAGGAGCGAGCCCACCACTCGAATCGCCAGCGCGACCACCACGGCCAGCGCCAGCGACAGGACCAGGCGCTCGACCCGCGGGTCGATCCCCGCGGCCATGGCCAGCTCCTCGTTCAGGCTGCTGGTCACAAGCCGTTGCCAACGCAGGGCCAGGACCGCCAGAACCAGCGCCGCCCCCGTCCAGATCAGCACCAGGTCGGCACGGCCCACCGCCAGGATGTCGCCGAACAGATAGCTGGACAGATCGGACCGCGCCGCAGGCACGAAGCTGATCGCGACCAGGCCGACGGCCAGCGCGGAATGCGACAGCACGCCTAGGATCGTGTCCATCGCCTGGCCGCGCGTCACCAGCGCCGACACTAGGCAGGCCATCGCCACCGCAACCGCAAGTGTCCCGGCATAGATCGACACCTCGAAGGCCAGCGCCATCGCGACGCCCAGGATGGCGGCATGGGCGGTCGAATCGCCGAAATAGGCCATCCGCCGCCAGACCACGAAACTGCCCAGCGGTCCCGCCACCAGGGCCAGCCCCAACCCCGCCAGAACGGCGCGCATGAAGAAATCGTCAAGCATCGGTGGTCACCCCTGCGCCCGGTCGGCGTGGTCATGGCCGCATCCCGGCCCGTGGACATGCGGCGTCAGGTCGTGGTCGTGGTCGTGGCGGTGCTGGTACAGCGCAAGCGTGCCCTCGGCCCCGGCGCCGAACAGGGCGCGGTATTCGGGGGCGGTGCTGACATGCTGGGGCGTGCCCTCGCAGCAGACATGCCCGTTCAGGCAGACCACCCGGTCCGACGACCGCATGACCACCAGCAGATCGTGGCTGACCATCAGCACGGCCGCGCCGGTCTGCCGGCGCACCTCCTCGATCAGCTGATAGAAGGCCACGATGCCCGGCTGATCCAGCCCCTGCGTGGGTTCGTCCAGGACCAGCAGATGCGGGTCCGCCAGCAAGGCCCGCGCCAGCAGCACCCGCTGGAACTGGCCGCCCGACAGCTGGGTCAGTTGCCGCGCACCAAGGCCCGGAACGCCGGTGCGGACCAGCGCATCCTCGGCCTGGTCGTCGGATACGCGCACGGGCAGCGACAGGAACCGGCGCACGGTCATCGGAATGGCCGTGTCCAGCTGAACCCGCTGCGGCACATAACCGATGCGCAGTCCCTGCCGCCGCGTCACCGCGCCGGAGGCCAGCGGCATGTGCCCCAACAGCGCCCGGATCAGCGACGACTTGCCCGACCCGTTCGGGCCGACGACGGTCACGATCTCGGCGGGGCGGATGCGGAAATCGACCYGCGCCAGCACCGGTTCGGTCGTGCCGGGGCGATGGATCGTCAGCGCGCGGGATTCGATCAGCGGGGTCATGCGACGCCTTCGGCGGCACAGGTGGCGCAGAGGCCCAGCGCCTCGATCGTGGCGCGTTCGACGCGGAACCCGCCCTGGGCCGCGACCGCGGTCAGCGCATCGCGGATCGGGGCGGCGGCGGCCTCTGCGACCTTGTCGCAACTGCGGCAGATCAGGAAGGCCGGATGATGGTCGTGCCCCGGATGCAGGCAGGCCGCAAAGGCGTTCAGCCGCTGCAGGCGGTGGGCCAGCCCATGCGTGACCAGAAACTCCAGCGCGCGATAGGCGACGGGGGGTTGGCGGCCGAACCCTTCGGTCGCCAGGCGGTCCAGCACCTCATAGGCGCCCATCGCGCGGTGGCTCTCCAGCAGGATCTCCAGCGTGCGGCGGCGGACGGGGGTCAGGCGCGCGCCCTGCTCGGCCAGCCGGGCCGCAGCCTCGTCCAGCGCACGGTGCGCGCATTCGCGGTGGTCATGCGGCGCAAAGGTCGCGGCGATGACATGGTCGTGGTCGTGGTCTGGCACGGGGGTCCTTCACGCAGCGATGCGTTACTTTATTACAATGCGGTTGACTTGTTACCCTGTAACACACAGAACCCTGCCATCGCAACAAACCCGCCCTGCAAAGGAGATCCCGATGCGCAGCCCTGCATCCCTTGCCGCCATCCTGTCACTGACCGCCGCCCCTGCCCTGGCCGCCCCGCAGGTCGTCACAGACCTGGTCCCCACCGGCGCCCTGATCCAGGAGGTCATGGGCGATCTGGCCGAGGTGCGCGTCCTGCTGCCCCAGGGGGCCAGCGCGCATCATTACCAGATGCGCCCGTCGGACGCCCAGGCGCTGCAGGGTGCCGATGTGGTGATCTGGATGGGACCCGAGCTGACGCCCTGGCTGTCGCGGGCGTCGGACACCCTGTCGGGGGCCACGCAGCTGCGCCTGCTGGAGGTCGAGGGCGTCGCCTTGCGCGACTATGCCGGTGCGGCGTCGGAGGGTGACGCGGACCATGGCGACCATGCGGGTCATGACGACCACGCGGATCACGCCGGTCACGATCACGGCGATCATGCCGACCACGACCACGACCACGACCACGACCACGGGGACCATGCGGGGCATGATCATGTCCATGCCGGCACCGATCCCCATGCCTGGCTGAACCCCGCCAACGCGGCGCCCTGGCTTGACGCCATCGTCGCGACGCTGTCCGAACAGGACCCCCAGAACGCCGCCACCTATCGCGCCAATGCGGATGCGGCGGCCGAACGCATCGCCGCTTTGGACGACACGTTGCGCGAACGCCTTGCCCCGCATGCGCAGGACCGGTTCGTCGTGTTCCACGACGCCTATGGCCATTTCACAGATCACTTTGGCTTGCAGCCTGCGATCGCCGTGTCGCTTGGGGACGCCTCGACCCCGTCCGCGGCGCGCATCGACCAGATCCGCACCCAGATCGCTGATTCCGGAGCCGTCTGCGCCTTTCCGGAATACGCCCATGATGCCGGCCTGATCACCACCGTGACCGAGGGCAGCGATATCCGCACCGGCGGCGAACTGAGCCCTGAGGGCGGCACGCTGTCCCCGGGCGCGGGCCAGTACGAGGTTCTGTTGACCCAGATGGCCGACACCATCGTCGATTGCCTTGCCGACCAGTGATCGCCCGTCCGGGCCGCCTTCGCGGCGGTCCAGACCACCTGTCAGCGGGTCGAAATCCGATCGTGAAAAATCCTGACTATTTTACTTTGACAAACCTGAACGAATTTGTCAGCATTGGGGCATCATCACTGTCCCAGCATGAGGCTGACAATGACCGCAACGCGCCCCGCCGATTTCACCCGTCCCGGCACCGCCATCCTGGCCCGGATGCCGCAGCATGACGCCACCGCCCTCACGCAGGGCGGCAACCAGGCGCTGATCGTCTTGGACGAGCAGGTCTATCAGTTGCGGATCACCCGCGCGGGCAAGCTGATCCTGACGAAATAGTCGATCGACCTAGGCAAAAGGGCCGCCCTCTCGGGCGGCCCTTTTGTCATGCGTGCTGGCGCCTGTCAGCCGCGGGGCTTGCCGCCGGGGCGGCCGCCGCCCTGCGGGCGATCTCCGCGCGGAGCGCCGAACGGCTTGGCCCCGCCCGGCCGCGGCTTGCCCTGAAACTTGCCGCCCGCATCACCACGCGGACCGCCGAACGGCTTGCGACCCTCGGCCCCTTCGCCACGCGCTGCGCCATAGGGCTTACGGTCGCCATCGGCGCGGGGCTTGCCGAAGGGCTTCCCCTCCGGACGCGGRCCGCCGAACGGCTTGCGGCCTTCGCCACCTTCGCCGCGCGGTGCGCCATARGGCTTGCGGTCGCCATCGGCGCGGGGCTTGCCGAARGRCTTSCCCTCMGGRCGCGGACCGCCGAACGGCTTGCGGCCTTCGCCACCCTCGCCGCGCGGTGCGCCATAGGGCTTGCGCGCCTCTCCGGGCTTGCCGGCAAAGCGCGCGGGGCGGGCATCGTCGCCCTGACCGGACATGCGGCCGCCCCCTTCGCCGGGGCCGGATTTCTTCCAGCGCGGCTTGTCGCCTGCGGGCCGGGGACGGTCGCCGAAACCGCCAGCCGAATCGTCGCGGGCGCCAAAGCGCGGGCGTGCGCCGGACCGGGCGGCGCGTTCGCCGGCGGCCCCGCGGGGGCGCATCTCGCGCGGCTTGTCCTCGACCTCTCCGGTCAGCAGGCCGCCCAACTGGTCGCGCAGGACCTTGCGCTTGACCTCGGTCACCTGGTTCTTGTCCATGCCGGTCAGCTTGAACGGACCATAGCCGATACGGATCAGGCGGTTCACCTGCAGGCCGACATGGGCCATCGCGCGGCGGATCTCGCGGTTCTTGCCCTCGCGGATGCCCACGCTGATCCAGGCGTTCGCGCCCTGCTGGCTGTCCAGCTTGATCTCCATGGGGGCGAAGTCCTCTCCCTCGATGGTGACGCCACGACGCAGCGGGTCGAAGGTCATGTCCGAAGGCGTGCCATTCACCCGGACGCGGTACCGGCGCAGCCAGCCCGTCGCCGGCAGCTCCAGCCGCCGCTTCAGCTCTCCGTCGTTCGTCAGCAGCAGCAGGCCCTCGGAGTTCAGGTCAAGACGCCCAACGGTCATCACCCGCGGCATGTCGCGCGGCAGCGCGTCGAACACGGTCTGGCGGCCCAGCTCGTCGTTTTCCGACGTGATCAGGCCCAGGGGCTTGTAGTACAGCCACAGCCGCGTCTCCTGCGGCTCCTCCAGCTTCTTGCCGTCGACGGTGATCCGGTCGGTGGGCAGAACGTCCAAGGCGGGACTGTCGATCTTCTTGCCGTTCACGCTGACGCGGCCCTCGATGATCATCCGCTCGGCCTCGCGCCTGCTGGCGACACCGGCGCGCGCCATCACCTTGGCGATGCGGTCGGCTTCGGTGCGGGGGGCGACCTGGGGGGCCTTGCGGTCGGGAATCTGATCGTCGGTCATGCGCGTCTCCTTCGCATCGCTGCGGGGCAAAGAGGGGTGCATACGCCCAAGCGGGCCGTGTGGGAAGCGTTTCTTTCCCCGGCTTGCGCGCCGCGCGGGGGATTGCGACAAGACGGTCATGGTCCCCTTCACCACCCATATGGCGCTTGCCCTGTCCCAGGCCCGCGACGCCGCCCTGCGCGGAGAGGTGCCGGTGGGCGCCGTCGTGACCGACCCGCGGGGCCGCGTGGTGGCCGCCGCGGGCAACCGCACGCGCGAACTGTCCGACCCGACCGCCCATGCCGAGATCCTGGCGATCCGCGCGGCCTGCGCGGCCCTGGGGTCCGAACGCCTGCCCGGTCACGACCTGTGGGTCACGCTGGAGCCCTGCCCGATGTGCGCGGCGGCCATCTCAGCCGCGCGGATCGCCCGGCTGTATTACGGGGCGTCGGACCCGCGCATGGGGGGCGTCGCCCATGGCGCGCAGGTGTTCCGGCACGCGCAGTGCCATCACCGCCCCGAGGTCTATGACGGCCTGGCCGCGCCTGAATCGCGCGACCTGCTGCGGCGGTTCTTTGCGCAACGACGGTGACGCGACCGCTTGAACCTGCCGCGCGGGCGGACTATACCGATCCCCGCGCGGGTGTTGTGTAATGGTAAGACCCTAGCCTTCCAAGCTAGAGACACGGGTTCGATTCCCGTCACCCGCTCCAATCCCTCTCATTGCATCAGACGACCGGATGAAACCGCATCACGCGGCTGCCGTCCTGCGGATCGGTCAGCGTGCTTGCCCGCACCTGAAAGACGCGCGCCAGCAGGTCCGTGGTCAGGATACGGTCTGGCGGGCCCAGGGCCACCAACCGACCGTCCTGCATCACCGCCAGCCTGTCGCAGCGCATCGCCTGGTTCAGGTCATGCAGGGCGATCACCGTGGTCAGGCCCAGGCCGCCCACCAGATCCAGGATCGCCAGCTGATGACGGATGTCCAGGTGGTTCGTCGGCTCGTCCAGCAGCAAGATCCGCGGCGCCTGCGCCAGCGCACGGGCGATATGGGCGCGCTGGCGTTCGCCCCCCGACAGGGTCGACCAGTCGCGCCCCGCCAGATGCGCCAGGTCGACCCGCGCCAGCGCCTGCGTCACATGCGCCTCGTCCGCCGGGGACCAGGGCCGCAGGGCGTCCAGCCAGGGGGTGCGCCCCAAGGCCACGGCGTCGCGGACCGTGATGCGGTCCGACGTCTCGGCGCTTTGGGCGACCACGGCGATGTGGCGGGCGACCTGGCGCGCAGGCATGGTGCGCAGCGGCCGGCCGTCCAGCGCGACCTGGCCGCCGTCGGGGCGGACCAACCCGGCCAGCATCCGCAGCAGCGTGGACTTGCCCGACCCGTTCGGGCCGATCAGGCCCAGCATCTCTGCGGGGCGGATGTCCAGGGTGACGCCGGCCACCAGGGCGCGTCCGCGCAGGCGGCGGGTCAGATCACGCGCGGTCAGCATCATGACGCGGACCGCCCGCGGATCAGGATCGCCGCAAAGGCCGGCGCGCCGACCAGCGCGGTCACGACGCCGATGGGCAGGGTCTGGCCGGGCACCAGCATCCGCGCGATCACGTCCGCGGCGATCAGGAAGACCATGCCGATCAGCGCCGACACGGGCACCAGCCGCGCGTGGCGCGTGCCCACCAGGAACCGTGCCGCATGCGGGACGACCAGCCCGACAAAGCCGATCGCACCGGTGACCGACACCATGACCGCCGTGGCCATGGCGGTCGCCAGGATCAGCACGGCCTGGACGCGCCGGACCGGCACACCCAGGGACGCCGCCGATTCCGTGCCGAAGGCAAAGGCGTCCAGCGCGCGGATGTGCCATGCGGCCGCGCCAAGGACGGTCACTGCGGCGGCCAGCGACAGGCCGACATCGTTCCACCGGACGCCCGACAGGTTGCCCAACAGCCAGAACATGATGCCGCGCGCCTGTTCCGCGCTGGCCGACCGCGCGATGATGAAGCTGGTCAGGGCGTTGAACAGCTGCGACCCGGCGATGCCTGCCAGCACGATCTGCGCGGCACCCCGCGCCCCCGGACCGCCGCCCGACAGGCGCGCCAACCCCACCACCAACGCAAAGGCCGCGATCGCGCCCAGCAGCGCGCCCGCCGACATCGGCACGAACCCCGCGCCGATCCCCGCCACCGCGACCGTCACGGCCCCCGTAGACGCCCCCGCCGAGATGCCCAGCAAATAGGGGTCGGCCAGTGCGTTGCGCAACAGCGTCTGCAGGACCAGCCCCGAGATCGCCAGCCCCGCTCCGCAGGCCCCCGCCACCAACGCGCGCGGCAGGCGGTAAGCCCAGACGATACCCTGATCGATCGGGTCCAGCGGATAGCCCGCACCCAGCATCTGGTTGGCCAGCGCCTGCCAGACCGTCGAGAGGGGGATCGGCGTTTCCCCCAGGGCGGTGCCGACCAGGGGGGCCGCCACGATCAGCAGCGACACCCACAGCCAGACCGGGGCCAAGGGGCGGCGGACGGTCGGCACCCCGACATCGGCGGTCATTCGGACAGCCCGTCCATGCCCGCCGCCAAGGCCTCCAGCCCGTCGATCATGCGGATGCCGGGATGCAGCGCCTCGGCGTCCAGGATGACGACGCGATCCCGGCGCACGGCGGTCATCCGGCGCGTGACCGGGTCCGTCTTCAGAAAGCGCAGCTTTGCCTCGACATCGTCGGCGGGAAAGCGGCGGCGGTCCATGCGCGCGATCACCAGCACCGAGGGGTCGGCACGGGCGATCGTCTCCCACCCCACGGCGGGCCATTCCTCGTCCGAGGTCACAACGTTGCGCAGGCCAAGGCGGTCCATCATCCAGGCCGGGACGCCCATCCCGCCCGCCATGTAGGGGTCCAGCGCCAGATCGGCCGAGGAGAACCAGACCGCCGCGGACGCATCCGGCAGGTCCATCGCCCGGGCGCGGTCCACGACCGCCGCCTCTCGGGCCTGCAGGTCGGCGATCAGCGCACGGCCCGCGTCCTGCGCGTCCATGACCCGCGCGATCTGGTCGATGCCGTCCCACAGCGTCGCGATGTCGAAGGGCGCAAGGCGGGTGCCGTCGGCGCCCACGCTGTTGTCCTTGCCTTGGCAGTCCGTGGGCATGACATAGGCCGGAATGCCCAGATCGGCGAACTGTCGGCGCGTGCCGACCGCCCCTTGGTCCCCGATCATCCAGGCGAACATCGTCGGCACGAAGCCGGGGCGCCGGTTCACCACCGATTCAAAGCTGGGCGTGTCGTCGCTGATGCGGTCCACCGTGGCGTCATCCTCCGCAAAGGCGGGCAGCACCGGGGTGAACCACAGCGCGGTCCCGGCCATCCGGTCCGCCTGGCCCAGCGCATACAGGATCTCGGTCGTGGACTGGCCGATCGACACGACGTTGTCGGGACGCGCGGGGATGGTCACCCGGTGCCCGCAATTGTCGATCACCAGCGGATAGTCGGTCGGCGCGGCAAGGGCCGCCTGGCCCAGGCCCAGCGCCACCGCGGTCGTCAGGAAGATTCTGGTCGTCATGGTCGTCCTTCATGAAACGAAGGACGGGGCTGAAAAAGGCGCAGCGGCGTCACCGGGGTCCCACCCGCCTTCGCGGTCGCGTCGGACGAAGGCCGTGGATCGGCGCATGCGGTCTTTCTCCGGGGCACCCCGCCCGGGTTGGTTCAAGTCATGATGGCAGGTCTCCTGACTTGCGGATCGCGGCCTTCCCCGCCTTCCCGGCGCAGGGGGCGCCAGTGGCATCATGGGGTCGGCTACCGCTTACAGTTGCGGGGGCAGTCGCGGATTCGGCGCCTGATGGCTACACCTCACCACGTTCCCTTTTCACCCTGCCGGGGCCTTGGCCGGCACGGGAACCATCACGGACGGAAATGCCGCCAGGTTGGGACAAAGTCAACCGCCGCGGCAAGCAGCCCGCAGCCGACCCGGCCACCACGGCCGACGCACTGCGACACCCACGGCTTATGCCAGCCTGACCCCGGCGACCGGTGCGCCGCTGGCCGAACGCGCGGGCGCCCTGCGGGGTCAGGACATTGGTCGCGGTCCTCCCTGCTAGGGAAGGATCGGTGGCATGGACGGGGGGGACGGATGCAGGACCTCAGACCGCCGGGCGATGGGGCGCCTGACACCGCAGGGCTTCAAACCTGGCCGGGCCTCTTTCGCCACAGGTGGCGGAGGTCCAGCCGGGGATAGTCCCGCTCGATCTGACTGCCCCAGAACAGGCCTGCGATCGGGGCGTCGGGATGGTCGGGATCAAGGCCGTAGTCGATCTGGGCGATGCGTTCGGCCGGCATGTGCAGGGTGTAACGCAGGAACAGGAACTGCTCCAGCCAGGCGTCATGGTCCTTGTTCGTGAACAGGTCCGGGCGGGGGACGGGTTCGGGGTCGTGCATGGTTGGGTCAGCCTTGGGTGACGGATCCCGATTGTCCGTCAATCCGCCTGCCGGTGCAACATTCCTGTCCCCGAACGAAAAGGGGGCACGCCGCATCCGGCATGCCCCCCGATCCACGGCAGGCGATCAGTAGATCGCCAGGGCCGGGAACAGGATCAGCAGGCCCACCGCCAGGATCTGCAACCCTATGAAGGGCAGCAGGGCGCGGAAGATCTCTCCCAGCGAGATGTCCGGCGGGGTCACCGACTTCAGGTAGAAGGCGGCGGGCCCGAAGGGCGGCGACAGGAAGCTGACCTGCATATTCATCGCGAACAGCACGCCGAACCAGACGGGGTCGTATCCCAGGCTGACGATGATCGGCACGAAGATCGGCATGGTCAGCAGCGCGATGCCTACCCAGTCCAGGAACATGCCTAGCACGAACAGGATCGCCATCATGAACAGGATGATGATCGTCGGGTTGTCGCTGATGCCGGTGATCAGTTCCGACACGAAGTTGATGCCGCCCATCAGGTTGAAGACGCCCACCAGGGCGGATGCGCCGATGCCGATCCAGACGATCATGCCGACCGTCTGCAGCGTCTGCATTGCCGCGCCGCGCAGAAGGCCCCAGGTGAATTCGCCGCGGATCACGGTCGAGATCAGCACGCCCGCCACGCCCACGGCGCTGGCCTCGGTCACGGATGCGATGCCGCCATAGATGGAGCCCAGCACCATAATCACGACCAGGATCGGCAGGAACAGGCCCTTGAGCAGGCGCAGCTTTTCGTCCCGCGGGACGCGGGCGGTGACGGCCGGGGGGACGTCGCCCGGCGTCAGCCAGGCACGGATCAGCACATAGGCCACATAGAGCAGCGCCAGCATGAAGCCCGGCACGAAGGCGGCCGTGAACAGGTCGCCGATCGAGACGTTCGCGGTCAGGCCATAGATGATCAGCACGATCGAAGGCGGCACCATGGTCCCCAGGCTGCCGCCCGCGCAGACGACCCCGATGGCCAGCTTGCGGTCATAGCCCTGGGCCAGCATCTGGGGCAGCGCGATCAGGCCCAGCAGCACGACCTCTCCTCCGATGATGCCGGACATGGCGGCTAGGATGACGGCCACGAAGATCGTCTGGACCGCCACGCCGCCGCGGATGCGGCCGCCGACCAGGCGCATCGCCTCGAACAGGTCGCGGGCGATGCCGCTGCGGTCCAGGATCGCGGCCATCAGCACGAACATCGGCACCGACACGAAGACGAAGCTGGACACGAAGGTATAGACGCGGCTGGTGATCAGCGGCACGACGTTCGGGCCGAACCACCCCAGGGCAAAGATCAGCGTGACCAGCAGCGTGACGAAGGCCAGCGGGATGCCCGTCAGCAGCAAAAGCAGCAGCAGCGCGAACAGAAGGCCCGTCCCGGCCTCGATCCCCAGGGATTGCAGCGAACCGAAGATCTCCATCAGCGGGCTCCCTTGTGCCCGCGGGCATAGTTGACGGTCAGGATGGCGAATTGCAGGGCCATGATCGCCAGCGCCACCATCAGCAGAACCTTGAGCACGCCCGGATAGGCCGGGTTCCAGGCCGAACCCGAAGTCTCGAGGTGAAAGCTGCCGTCGGGGCGCCAGGCGGACCGCTTGACCATCTGCCAGGCCGCCCAGGCGAAGGCGCCGGAGGACAGGCCGCAGATTGCCGAGATGAGGATGTCGGCCACGCGCCGCGCGGCTGGCGGCAGCAGGTCATAGACCAGGACGACCCGGATGTGCCGGTCGCGCGCGGTGCACAGCAAGCCCCCGTAGACGAACGAGATCGCGCACAGGAACACCGTCGTCTCGTGCGCCCAGTTCGTCGGGCGGCCGAACACGTAACGCAGCACGACCTCCTGGATCAGGATCAGCATGGCGACCACCAGGCCCAGGGCCGGGATGATCGCCAGGCGGTCGATCACGCGACCCAGGCGCCCCGACTGGGGCACGGCCTCGTGTTCCTCGCGCGGAATGGCTTCGGATGCGTCCATCATGTCCTCCTCCCTGGAAGGGACCGGGCGCGAACGCCCGATCCTGCGGCGCTTACTGCACCAGGCCCTTTTCGGTCAGGTACGCGGTCAGCGCGTCATAGACCTGCTGCGCCGCGGGCGACTGTCCGGCGACCTTTTCCCATTCGCCCATCGCGATGCTGCGGAACTTGGTGCGCTCCTCGTCGGACCAGTCGTGGACGGTGATCGTCCCGCCGGCCTCTGCCTCCGCCACGGCGGCCGCGTCGGCCTCGGCCAGGGCTGCGACCTGGACGCGGGCGAAATCGCGCACCGACTGCGTCATGACCTGCTGCAGGTCCTCGGGCAGGGCATCCCATTTCTCCTTGTTCATCGAGATCTCGACCAGGGGCATGGAGTGGAAGCCGGGATAGACCGGATGGGGCGCGACCTCGTTCAGGCCCTGGGCCTGGTTGGTCGAAAAGACGCTGTAATCGGCCGCGTCGATGACCTTCTTGTCCAGCGATGTGAACACCTCGGAGCCGGGCAGGTTCACGGGCGATGCGCCGGCGGCGGCAAAGACCGACTGGACCAGGCCTTCGGGCGCGCGGATCTTGACGCCGGCCAGATCATCGACCCCGTCCAGCGGCACGGCGCTGACCAGCGCCTCCAGGCCCGGCGTGGTGGCGCCGATGAACTGCAGGCCATAGGGGTTCATGATCTGGTTCAGCAGCTCCGCCCCGCCGCCGTTCTCGACAAAATCCAGCATCTGCTCGGGGTCGGACCAGGCGCCGACCGGGTTGCCCATCAGGCCGAAGGCCGGATCGCGTCCCGAGAAATACGACAGGTCCGTGACGTGACCGTCCAGGATGCCCGTCGCGATCGCATCCTGGGTTTCGTTATGGGCGACGATGGATTCGACCGGCAGCAGGTCGATGGCGATGCGGCCGCCGGATTTTTCCGCGACATCCGCGGCCCAGCCCTGCTGGAGGACAAAGTTCGGATTGCCCGACGGGTCGGACGACTGGAAACGGAAGCTGTGATCCTGGGCCATGGCGGGCGCGGCCAAGGCCATCGCGGCGCTGGCCGACATCAGGAAACGGGTCATCTTGGTCATGGTGTCTCTCCTCCGGTTGAAACTGGGCGCGGGTCGGACAGGGCCGCGACCGCGCGGTCGATGATCTGGTCGGGCGGCAGCGCCACATCGATCCACAGCGCGCCTTCGGCGGCGGGATCGGGGGGCTGCAGCGCGGCCAGCTGGCTGTCGATCAGGCTGGCGGGCATGTAGTGGTCGCGCCGTGCCGCCATGCGCGCCGCGATCAGGTCGCGGTCGCCGTGCAGGAACACGATGTCCATCGCCCCTGCCCCGGCCCGCAGCCGGTCACGATGCGCCTGGCTGAGCCCCGAGCAGGCCAGAACGGCGCGATGGGGCGTCGCACGCGTCGCCGCCGCCAGGCGGTCCAGCCACCCCCACCGCATGTCGTCGGTCAGGGGCAGCCCGGCCCGCATGCGCGCTACGCTGGATTCGTCGTGATACAGGTCCGCCTCGATGAAGCTGCCGCCGATGCGGTCGGCGATGCCACGGGCCACGGTCGACTTGCCCGTGCCGCAGATGCCCATGACCAGAATCGGCCGCGCGTCCATGGTGTCTCCTCCCGATGACAGCGCAATCATGGATGACAGCGCTGTCATCGGTCAAGCCCCTTTTCTTTGCGCGGCGATGGCGTAATCTGCGCGCGTCATGAACAAAACCTCGCGGATCACCCTGTCTGATGTGGCGCTGGCCGCCGATGTCAGCCCTATCACCGTGTCGCGCGCGCTGCGGGACCCGTCCAAGGTGTCGCCGCTGGCCCGCGACCGGATAGACCGGGCGATCCGCGAACTAGGCTATGTGCCGAACCCTGCGGCGCGCGCGCTGGCATCGGGGCGCACCGATATCGTGGGGGTCATCATCCCGTCGGTCAGCAACAACGTGTTCGCCGACGTGATGCGCGGCATCGACGAAGGTCTGCAGGGCAGCCCGCTGATCGTGCAGCTGGGCACCACGCGCTATTCCCCCCTGACCGAGGAGCAACTGATCCGCGTGTTCCTGTCACAGCGCCCGGCCGGATTGATCGTCGCGGGCCACGATCAATCCCCCGCCGCCCGCGCCCTGCTGGCCGGGGCGGAATGCCCGGTCGTGCAGATCATGGAGGTCGGCCCCGATCCCATCGACCTGGCCGTCGGCCTGTCACATTTCGACGGGGCGCGGGCCGCCGCCGAGCATCTGCTGGCGCAGGGATACCGCGCGCCGGCCTTTCTGGGTGCTCAGATGGACCCGCGCAGCCAGCGCCGCCTGGCAGGGTTCCGCGCCTGCCTGGAGGCCGCCGGGCTGGGGGGCGACGATCCCGTCGTCACCACACCCGAGCCGTCCTCGGTCAGCCTGGGGTGCCGGCTGTTCGCGGATCTGATGGCGCGCCTGCCGCAAACGGATGCGGTCCTGTGCAACAACGACGATCTGGCGCTTGGCGTCCTGTTCGAGGCGCGTCGACGCAACATCACGGTGCCCACCCGTCTTGGCATCTGCGGGTTCAACGACCACGAGATGATGTCCGCGGCCGAACCGCCCATCACCTCGGTCGCCACCGATCGGCGGGCGATGGGCGCTCAGGCGATCCGCCTGATCCGCGCGCGCCTTGCCGGACAGGATGCGCCCCGCGGCCATGCGGTCGACCTGGGGTTTCAGCTGATCCCCCGCGCCAGCACGCGCCGCAACCGTTCCAGCGCCGATCGGCCAACCTGACGGCCCCTCGTTCGGACGTGACCAGCCTTGCACATGCTGCAAAACTGCCCTTTCATGGATCGAAACGGATGGGAGGATGTCATGACCCTGAGGCCGCTTCACCGGACGCGGTTCCTACTGACCCTGGGGGGCCTGTGCTTGGCCCTGCCCGGCACGGTGCAGGCGCAGGACTATCCGCACGCGGACGAACCCATCGGCACGGTCGAGGACGTCTATGACGGCCACCTGACGCCGGACCTGGCGGTCAGTACCTTCCGCAACATCGACCGGCTGTTCCCCACCCGGGCCATCCCGGCCGGCGACACGCCCCGCGACCTGCCGGAGGCCTTGGTCGATCTGCCGGAAATGGTGACCTATCAGGTCGATGACGCACCCTATGACCTCTACGACTTTCTGTCGCTGGACAATGTCACCGGGATGATCGTGCTGAAGGACGGCAAGGTCGTCTACGAGACCTATCAGCGCGGCAACACGGCTGACACGCGCTGGATGTCGATGTCGGTGGCCAAGTCGATCACCTCGACCCTGGTCGGCGCGGCGATCGTCGATGGCCATATCGGCGGCGTGGACGACATGGTGGTCGATTACGTCCCCGCACTGGCCGGCAGCGCCTATGACGGGGTCAGCATCCGCGACATCCTGCTGATGGCGTCGGGCGTCGACTGGAACGAGACCTATACCGACCCCCAGTCCGACCGCCGCGACCTGCTGCGTGCGCAGATCGAACAGCGCCCCGGCGCCGCGATGGAGGTGATGGCCGCCCTGCCCCGCGCGCACGAACCCGGCACCCACCACACCTACTCCACCGGCGAGACGCAGGTTCTGGGCGAGGTCGTCCACGGCGCGGTCGGCAAGCCGTTGTCTGACTATCTGGCGGAAAAGATCTGGCAGCCCTACGGGATGGAGGCCGACGCGAACTGGTGGCTGGACAGCCCCGACGGGGTCGAGATCGGCGGCAGCGGCCTGTCCGCCACACTGCGCGACTTCGCCCGCTTCGGGCAGTTCTTTCTGGAAGGCGGCGTGATCGACGGCAGCACCATCCTGCCCGACGGATGGACAGAGACCGCCGGCCAACCGCAGAAGCTGAAAAGCGGCGAGACGATCGATTACGGGTACATGTGGTGGCCGGGCTGGACCGAACCGTCCATCGCGGACGGTGCCTTTGCCGCCATCGGCATCCAGGGGCAGAACATCTACATCAACCCCACGCGGAACGTCGTCATCGCGACGCATATGGCGCAACCGAAGCCCGTCGGACGCGAACCGGTCGATCCGCTGGTCGTGTTCGACGCCATCTCCGAGGCCTTGGAGTGATGGTCCCGCGACCGTCTTATGCCCTCAGGCCGTCTCAGGAGAGTTGCGCCCGGTCATTCGAAAGGCAGATCAGGTCCGTTGAAAGGAAAGGCGTATCATGATCGATGACATGGATCGAAAGCACCTGCAGCGCTGTGTCGACTTGGCATCCGAAGCGCTGGACCGCGGCAACGAGCCCTTCGGATCGGTGCTTGTGTCGTCCAAGGGTGAGGTGCTGTTCGAGGACTACAACCGCATCGGCGGGGGTGACCACACCCAGCACCCGGAGTTCGCCATCGCCCGATGGGCTGCAAACAACATGGACGTTCAGGATCGCGCCAAGGCCACGGTCTACACGTCTGGCGAACACTGTCCGATGTGCGCCGCCGCCCATGGCTGGGTGGGGCTTGGTAGAATTGTGTATGCAAGCTCTGCAGCCCAGATGACGGCGTGGCTTTCCGAACTGGGCGTCCCCGCGTTCCGGGTTCGCCCGTTGCCCATCCGCGACGTGATCAGCGATACGCCGGTCGATGGCCCTGTCGAGGAGTTTGCACGACAGGTCCGCGCTCTCCATGTCCGGTCGCACACTCGTTGAGTTCAAAGGTTACGATTTAGAGTTGACCGACTAGCGACGTTTTTTTCCGTTTATGACCAGAGAGCATCCGAGGAGGATGTGTCAGATTAAAGTAGTACGGCGCAATGGCGATTAGTTGCCTGATCCGACTGCATCAGGCAGGTGCCATGTGGAACAGGTGAGTGAGCTTGCGGCGAGTCTTTGCCTTGCGGAATGCCAAGTTTGTTCTGAACAGGCAAACATGCGAAAGCCCCGGCGTTTGGCCGGGGCTGGTGTTGGGTGTGTTTCTGTGGTTGCGGGGACAGGATTTGAACCTGTGACCTTCAGGTTATGAGTCGTGTCGAACGGACCATGAACGATTGCGCTGAAGCGCGAGTTGTTGCGCAATTTCCGACACTTCGAGCCCCCTGCCCCGCGGATCGCGTCCGCACGATTGCGCGGAAACTGGCAGCACTTTGTCCCTTCTTGCTTCCACAATGCTTCCATGTGCGGGCCGGGTGATGGTCGCGGTAGCAGGGTGATCAACTGGCGCGCATCGCCCTGAAAACGCCTGTGATGGTCACCCAGGCGGTACCCCGGCTCACGGCGCGTTGCGCTGCGAAGGGTCGCGGGTGAAGGCGGCGGGGCGGCCGGCCCCGCCTTCCGCGCGCTGGCGGCGGGCGGCCTCGGCCCACCAGATCAGTTGCGTGAGGGTCCGGCCGATATAGCCGTCCCATCTCTCCCCATCGACGCCAGGGGCGTAGCCGCCGTCCTCCGCAAAGACCTCCTGCGCGTTGGGCACATGGATCATCGCCGAGACCGGCAAGCAGCCAAGCTCCGACAGGAAGGTGCGCATGTTCACCGCCGCGCGCGCCCCACCCCATTGCCCGGCGGAATAGGTGGCGATCGCACTCGGCTTGTAGGCGTAGAGCGAGCTGCCGAAATGGTTCAGCAGATGCGCAAGCGCAGGGCTCATCGAGTGATTGTATTCCGGACTGACCATGCCGAAGCCGTCCGCCGCCTCGATCCGCCGCGCCAGATCCTCGAGCGCCGCGGGCGCCTTGCCCTGCGCATGGGCGAAATGCGGCTTGAATGCCCCGCCGAGGTCGAAATCCAGCGGATCGACCAGCCCGACTTCGTGGCCCTCAGCCTCGAGCAAGCCCCGGCAAGCCCGGGCCACCCGCTCCCCCAACCGTGCAGGGCGCGGCGGCGTGCTGTCCCGCACGGAGCCGAGGAAGACCAGCAAATTCAGGGCCACGACAAACTTTCCATCTTGCTTCGATTCTGGCCGCTCACTTAGCAACGCTCCAGAACCCAAACTTCCTGCCATGCCCCTCCTTCAGCCGGGTCACATAAGCGTCGTGCGTCTCGAACGCGCCGAAGTCCGGGATGTCGCGCGCGAGCCGGGCGCAGCTGGCCAGGTGCTCGGCGGCATAGCGATACCGCTTCGCCCGTGATCGGGTGAGCGTGAAGTCGATCATCGCGCGGAGTACCAGCGTCGCAGCCAGCGGATGACGTTCTGACAGGGCCTCGGCCGCGGGGGCGAGATACTCGTAGTGATCCCCGTCGATCTCGTCATGCCGGGCCTCCAGGAGGTCTGTGGCGCGATCCAGAGCCGGCCAGTCGAGGAAAAACTGCAGGGCGTGGAGAAGGCTTGGATAGGCCATGGCGTGCGCCATCGCCCGCTCCTCGGCCTCGATGTCGTCGAAATCGGGAAGCCGCTTGAGATACGCCCGCAGGTAATTGTCGGAGAGCGTGCGCTCGAAGCAGTCCCATCGGAATACCTGCGCCTCCTCGCCACGACCCAGCGCCTCCAGCGTCTGCAGGCGAATGTCCTGCCAGGCCAGTGGAACCCGCAACCCGTCGCCGAGCTCCGCGCGCTCGAGGAACCCCAGCGCCTCGCCTGCCCTGCCGGCCGCGAGCAGGCGCTGCGCGATCTCCGCCGCGATCTGCGGCACCTTGCGGGTCTTCGGGTCGTACTGTGCGATGAAGCCGTCGACGTCGCCCTGCGCGTCGGCGATGTCCTTGAGCGCCATGGCGACCGTGCTCGCGCGCTCACGCGCCCGCATCTCGTGCTCGTAGGTCGTGCCGCCCGTGCCCCAGCCCACCGCTTTCCATTGGTCCTTCGGCGGCACCGGCGCGGGCGAGCGACCGAGGTCCTCGGCCAACGATTTCAGGGCCGCCAACCCCTCGTCGCCGAGCGCTGGCGCCATGATGCCGACCAGACCATCATACTGGCCATAGCCGTTGTCCTGCAGCGCATCGAGAACAGTGCCGGCGAGCGCCTGCGGATCCGGCCGGACCTTCTCGGCGAGCTGACCCAGATTTGCACAGGCCTGGTGGAAGATGCCGATGACAGTGCCGCTGGAGTCGTCGCAGCGCTCGAAGACGGGCGTGGCGAGCGCGATGAACCGCCACATGAGCGCCAGCGCCTCATCCGGATCGGCCGGCGCGATCTGCTCGACGATGGCGCGTCGCTGGGTTTCGAGATCGGTGACCAGCGCCTTGCGGTTCTTCCAGGTGATGAAGCTGCGGGCGCGGGCGATGCTGGTCAGCCGCTTGGCGATCTCCCGCGCCGCCTCCCTCGGGCTCTGGGCTCCCGCCAGCGCGAGCCGCAGCTTGCGCTTGGCGGCCGCGTTGCCGGTGCTGATCTCGATCAGTAGTTGCGCCAGGCGCTCTGCGCCCAGCGCTTCGAGGTTCTTCGCATTGAGGGTGGTCTTGGAAGCCATCGGATCGCCAGTTTCTTTTCCCCGAGCCTAACAGCAGCCCGCGGGCACCGGAACCTGCGTTCTGATTCGCGCGGCTCGTCGATTTCCCGCACCATCGCGCCGAAACGCCTTGCGCGGAACCGCGAGGCATTTCCTTTTTCTTCGCGATTTCAATGTGTTCGTTGACTGTCGCTCGCGCTTCAGCACTGTGGAACGGCGAAAGAACCACCGAAGAGTGCCATGCCCAAGATCACCAAACGCCTCGTCGACGCCGCAGAAGCTCGCTCCGCCGAATACTTCGTCTGGGACAGTGAGATCCCTGGCTTCGGGCTGCGGGTGCTGCCGAGCGGGCGCAAGGGCTACGTGGTCCAGTACCGCGCCGGACGCCGGTCCCGGAGGATCAGCCTCGGGCCCAGCACGGTGCTGACCTGCGAGCAGGCCCGCAACCGCGCCATCTCAATCGTCGCCGCCGCGCGCAACGGCGCGGACCCCGCCGCCGAGCGGGACGCGGGACGCAAGGCGATCACGGTGAAGGAGCTGGCGGAGCGGTTCGACAAGGAACACATCGCGATCCGCGTGAAGGCGAGCACGGCCAAGGAGTATCGCCGGAACCTCGAACGCTTCATCCTGCCCGCGCTCGGCCCGCTCACGGTCACGGGCATCACCCGGGCGGACGTGGCCAAGTTCCACCACGACCTCCGCCACATCCCCTATCAGGCAAACCGCTGCCTCGAGGTGGTCTCGAAGATGTTCAGCCTCGCCGAGATGTGGGGCCTACGTCCGGACGGCACCAATCCGCGAAAGCACATCCGGAAATACCCCGAGGAGAAGCGCGAGCGCTTTCTCAGCGCGGCCGAACTCCGCCGCATCGGCGAGGTGCTGCGAGAGATGGAGGCGGAGGGGATCGAACTGCCCTCGGCCATCCTCGCCGCCCGCCTGCTGATCCTGACCGGTTGTCGGCTGAATGAGATCATGACGCTGCAGTGGGCGCACGTCGATCTGGCGGAGCGCGTGCTGCGCCTTCCGGACTCAAAGTCCGGTGCCAAGGTTGTCCATCTCGGCCAGCCCACCGTCGAACTGCTCCGCGACGCCCAGCCCATCGAGGGCAACCGGTGGGTCATCACCGGCACCCTGCCCGGCAAGCGCCTGAGCGACCTGCAGCCCTTCTGGCGGCGCGTCCGTGCCCGCGCCGGGGTGAAGGACGTACGCATCCACGACCTGCGCCACACCTTCGCCTCCACGGCCGTCGCATCCGGTCAGGGTCTCCCGATGATCGGCAAGCTGCTCGGTCATACGCAGGTCCAGACCACGGCGCGCTATGCCCACCTCGCGGCCGAGCCGGTGCGGATGGCAGCGGACTCAGTGGCTCAGGACTTGAGCCGCCATCTCGGTTGATTGGCCTCTCCGGAATCTGCTCGCGTAGTAAGTCCTCAACGAGCAAATGACCGATTGAAACTTCGGACTCTTATGGTCACAGTGACCCGAATATGGGGAGGCGGCCATGAAGACCATGTCGGCCCGTGATGCCAAGCATCAATTCGGCCTGCTGATCGACACCGCGCGCGCGGAGCCGGTCGTGATCGAGAAACACGGTCGTCCAGTCGTGGTCGTCCTCGCCGTCGAAGAATTCGAACGCCTGAAATCGCTCATCCCGACCGAGCGGACGGCGGCGAGACCTGTTCCCGAAGGAGACTGACCATGGCCGGAACGAAGAAGCCGAAATCGGCCCCAGCGACGCCTTGGCCCGACGAAGCTGACGAACTGCACCGGGAGGGTGATTGGCTCTGGATCCCGCTGCGAAGTGAGTGGCGGGATGTTTCCTCGAAACCAGAAGAGTTGGTGAGACAGAAGTTCATTCGTCACCTTTGTGACGGATATGCCTATTCTCTCGCTCAGATGGATCAGGAAAGACGCACGATGCACGGGCACAAAAGCCCGCGGGCTGATGTCGTCATATGGGAAACTCCCGAAGCCAAGGCTGACAACAAGACACCCGTCCTCGTGATCGAGTGCAAGGCTGAGAACGTCGATATCAACATCAGGGACTACTATCAGGGTGAGAGCTACACTCGCGCCGTTGGCTGCGAGTTCTTCATTGCTCACAACAATCGTTTCACGGCAATTTTTAAGTTGGTCCCAGGCCTTCCGGGGGACTTCGTCCAGATCAACGAGATCGCCAAGGCATCCGATTGGGGTGACGCAAAACGCATCGAAGAGATCAAGAACAAGCTTCGGGCATTCAATAGGAAAGAGTTTCAGGATCTACTTCTCGATTGCCACAACATTCTTCGGGACGTCCACAAAATGGACCCCGGACGTGCATTCGACACGATCTCGAAGATTCTCTTTGTAAAGATGTACATCGAACGTTCAGGAAGCCACGGCACCTTCACGACCGATTTTATCGAGGGCCGGAAGAAATACCGGACAAAGTCTACGGGGGCCCTCCACGAGGAACTCTTTGAAGAAACCAAAGAATACTACAGAAGTGACGACCTTTTTGCCGCAGGCGACAGGCTTGAAATATCAGAGGCGACTTTCCAGAGGATCGTGAAGAAACTTGAGCGCTTCGATTTGTCAAAAACCGGTGACGACATCAAGGGGCTTGCCTTCGAGAAGTTCCTTGGAAACACTTTCCGGGGGGAACTGGGGCAGTTCTTCACACCGCGCCCGGTTGTCGAATTCATGGTCAGCCTGCTCGACCCGCAAGAGGACGAGTTGATCTGCGATCCGGCCGCCGGTTCGGGGGGCTTCCTTATTCGAGCGTTCGAACATGTGCGCGACGCCGTTTCCGCCGACATCCAGCGCCAGAAGGATAGTGCACGTGCCGAAATTGAGGCGCGCGGGCTCGACCCTGAGGAAGAAGAGAAACTGATCGACGAGGCGTTTGCCCGTCTCAACCATGAGCTCCTCCCCTCGGGCGACGACAATTCGCCCATCAACACCCGAGTGGGCCGGCTCGCCTGGAACTGCGTCTTCGGCTGCGATGCGGAACCTCGTGCAGCACGCACTGCCAAGATGAACATGATCATGCACGGTGATGGCCACGGTGGGATTCACTACCACGATGGGCTCATCGACATAAACGGCATCTTCCCTGAGCGGTTCGACATTCTGATCACCAATCCACCCTTCGGCGCGAATGTCGGCCGCGACCAACAGGTCGGAGGAAGCGAGGAGACCAGCGTCCGCGACGACCCCGCCTACCGCGCGCGGTGCCGCAAAAGATACGGCGACGAATGGGAAGCCAACCACGACCGGATGCTTGCCGCAGAGAAATCGAAGACCAAGATTCTAGATCTGTTTGAGATCGGGAAGGGAAAAAACAACCGCGCCACCGAGATCGTGTTTGTCGAACGCTGCCTGAACCTGCTGAAGCCGGGCGGGCGGATGGGCATCGTCCTGCCCGACGGCAACCTCAACAATCCGTCGCTGACATGGCTGCGCCGCTGGTGCGAGGGCAAGGCGCGCATCCTTGGTGTGGTCAGCCTGCCCGAGGAAACGTTCAGCTCGGCCAAGGCCACAGTGAAGGCGTCGCTCGTGTTCCTGCGACGGTTCACCGAGGCAGACGAGACGGCATGGGAGGCCGCGTGGGCCAAGGCGCACGCCGACCAAGATGCCACCTTCAACGCGCAGCGCGACACCCTCTGCGGTGATCTCGGCCGCAGGGTCGTCACCGCCGAGGACTCCAACGTGGAGTACATCCTCACCGAACTCGCAAAGCTGGGTGTCGAGCGCTCCACCCCGGCATGGACAGCAGGGCCCGAGCCCGACTATCCGCGCGGCATCGGGTCGACGAAGATCGGCAAGCCGAAATGGAACGGCACGGCGAGCAACGCTAAGGAAGCGACCAAGCTCAAGCGCGACTACATGGCGGCCTTCGATGCGGATACGCAGAAGCGGTCTGACGCATTCTGGCGCGAACTGACTGCTGGGCTCCGCGCCATCGACGCGGCACATGACGCCGCCCTCTGGGCAACGGTGCGCGAGGAATTCGATTATCCCGTCTTCGTCGCCGCGCCGAAATCGGTGGGCATCACCTCGACCGGCGACACCGGGGACAGCGTGCCGAACGAGTTGCCCGCGCTGCTGGAAGCCTATCGCGCCTTCGAGGGATGGGTCGAGGCAGGAGCCAATCCCGAGGACACGCCGGGTTTTCTCCTGCCCTCCGCTGCCTGATCCGTCAGTGGAGGGCTCTTGAGCCCTGGATCACCGCCGAAGACGTCGAGCACCAGCACTCGCACTTCCCGCCGACACCGCTGCGCGAGCTGATGACCCAGCGACGCGAGGCGGTGGTCGTCACCGACAGCTTCGGCGACTGGACGCCGATCACGGTACACCTGACCGGCGAGATTTCCGCGCGCGACAGGACCGCCCCTTACAAGGGCAGCATGTTCGCGGCATATCCGGGCGACATTGTCTTTTCGAAGATCGATGCGCGCAGCGGCGCCATCGGCATGCTGCCCGCCGAGATCGGGAAGGCGGTCGTCACGCCGGAATTCCCGGTGTTCACCGCCGACCCCGCGCGGTTGGACGGCGAGTTCGTGAAGCTGGTTCTGCGCACCGGCGGTTTCATCGAAGCCCTGCGACGCAAGGCCAGCGGCACCAGCGGCCGCAAGCGCATCACGCCCGAGGCGTTCCAGGACCTGCGCATCCCGCTGCCGCCACTCCCCGAGCAACAGGCAATCGTCGCCGCCTGGCGCGCGGCGCTAGACAAGGCTGCGTCGCTGGAGCAGGAGGCCGCCGAGGCTGAGGCAAAGGCCGCCGAGGCGTTCGAGGCTGCGCTAGGCATTGTCCCGCCGCCGCCACTACCGGACCGCCCGGTTTTCGTAGCGAACTTCAAGGACATCGAGCGCTGGAGCCATGACGGCATCCTTCGCTCCGTTCTGCATATCGAGGATCCTGCACCCAAGTATGCCGCCACGCCATTGGCAAGCGTCGGAAAGGTGAGCTACGGGCTTCAGAAGTCTCCGGCGAACCGGCCGACGTCCCATGCACGGCCCTACCTTGCGGTGGTCAACGTCCAGCGGTGGCGACTGGAGCTGAACAAAATCAAGATGATCAGCGTCCCCGATGAGGACATGCCAAAGTATCGGCTGGAATACGGAGACGTGCTGCTCTGCGAGGGCAACAGCCCCGATCTGGTCGGGCGCGGTGCCATCTGGCGTGATGAAATCCCTGATTGCGTTCACCAGAACCACGTGCTGCGTGTGCGTCTCGATCAGACCAAGGCGCTGCCTGAGTTCGTGCTGTCGGTGATCAACTCCAGCTACGGCCAGGCCTATTTCCGGTCCAAGGCCAAGCGCACCACGAACCTTGCCTCGATCAACAGCAAGGAGGTTGGAGGCTTCCCGCTGCCGCTTCCGACAGTTCCCGAACAACAGGACATGATTGACAAGTTGTTCGCAGGGCAGGCTGCGGCTCAACAGAAACGAGAGGACGCCGCGAACGCCCGGGGGCAGGCCTGGGCCGATTTCGAGTCCGCCGTCTACGCCGCCGAGGATGCCGACGACGCAGCAGACCTTATCGCCGCAGCTTCATGACCAACAGGCGCTTGACGCCCAAGCTGGTTAGAGGCTGAACGGTCGGGGCTAGGCGTATTTGACGAAGAGTTCTTCCTCGAGACCAAGCTCTGAAAGCGCCAGCTTCAGCCTGTCGAACTTGCCCTTATTGTCTATGTTCCCCTCGATGAAGTGTCCGTCCGCAACCTGAATGGCCTGCCGCAGAAACCCGGGATCTGAGGTCAGCTGAACGCGCTCGCCCAGCCTCGTGCCATGGAATGCCTCGGGCTGGAGCACAAGAAGCTGCTCGAACACCTCGGCATACAGCCTTGCAACCTGGGTCACCTCCAAGCGGCTGCCGAAGAACACGGCGTACTCAAGCCGCTTGTGGCGCGGCTCCTCGGCGTCGAAGATGTTAACTTCGTCGGTGTCGGCATCGGCCGCAACGCCAACGCTAGGTGCTGGCCAGACCTCCAGGAAGCGCTGGGCGATCCGTTCGGCGCGCGCCTCGACCTGCTCCACTCCCCACCGCTCAAGGCCCTGCAGGTCGCGGTTCAGCCAGAGGCGACTGAACCGATACCCCTGCTCGCCCCCGTTCTCGTTCATGTCCCTCTTGTCGAGGAAGGTCTTGTTCCCGAGACGCCCATTGTTTCCGGACAAGGTGAGGTTCCCCACCGTGTTCAGGTACTTCTCGCCCAGCAGGGCATACTCATCCGGGGCGAGCGCACTGCGCCAGCCGGACTCCGGGTTCTGCGGGAAGATGTGCTCGACCGTGATGCCCGGCATCGTGACATCCACGGGCTCGCGGTTGTTGTGGTTCTCGAGCCGGTCGAAGAAATAGGTGCGGGTGCGGCTCTTGGTGCTGTACAAGTCCTTGTCCTTCAGCATCGCAAGGACTTCAGCATCACGCGGGAATCGTTGGGAGCCGCTCCGCTGCATCAGGGATCGCTCGATCGAGCCGAGGTAGTCCCCGTGGTCGACACGGTCGTACAGGCTCATGAAGATCTTGTTCAGCGCATTCGTTGGCAGACCTAGGATGAATCGGCGCCAAACGTAGCTTTGCACCAGGCGCAGGACCGAGGCGAACTCATCTCGCGAGATGACCCCGGCCACGAAGTCTCGGTAGACGGGCATCAGGAACGGATACGCGACGTTGATTTCCAGCGTCCGGATATAGTTCAATTCGCGGCTGATCACCGTGTCTTTCTCGAGCGGCGGGTTCAGGAGCCGCGCATAGACGTTAGAGAGCTCGCGCAGCTCATCCAGCGCTTCCATCAGGTCCGGTGAGTTCGGAAGGGGATAGCGTTCCTTGAACTTCTCGTAGACAGCCCCTTTGTTTGGGATGTCTTTCTGTTTCAGCGTCAGGAAGTCACGGATGAAGTCCGAAACTCGGCTGTCGTTGACGTCCAAGTTCCGCGCATTGGCCTCAATCGGCTCCCAGAACTTGCGAAAAACCCGCTCCTGCTCCTTCCTCGGCAATCCCATCAGGATGTAGTTACGGATAAGGTCGGCCTGGGAAAGTTCCAGACCTGTCGAGTTCAGGCTCTCGAAGATGCGCTGCGGGTTATCCTTGCCGCGCTCCAGCGCGATGTCGACGAAGATCAGCTTCGTCAGCCCCTTTTGCACGATGTCGAAATTGGCTTCGTCGATGTGGCTCTCGAAGAAGCGAAAGTTCTCAACCAGCCGCGAGTATCCACTGACCTTCACGGCTTCCTTCGGATCCATGATCTGAGCGAGTGCGACCTTGTTGTTGTCCGTTGGCTTCAATTTCAGCTTCTCGGCATCTTCGGCGAACTCGTTGATCAGGAACGTCTTATAGATACGCTGGGCCTGCTGCTCCCGTCCGGCGGCGATGGCATGACGATACAGGGCGATGAAGATCAGGGTCAGCGTGGTCAGCCGCTGCTGCCCGTCGATGATTGTCAGCTCACGAAGCCCTGAGACGGTGTAAACATCGTCATGCACATACACGATGCTGCCGATGAAGTGACCCGAGAGGTTCTCATCTGCACCGACGGTGAGAATATCATTGAACAGCTGCTGGCACTGAACCCGCGTCCAATCGTAGTTCCGCTGGTAGACGGGGATGGCGAACGCCGTCTCGCTGCTGGCCAGAAATCGGTCTACGCGGGTTTCAGCGGCCTTCATGCAGGGACTCCAAATTTCTCTTTATTACTCGTAACTACGGAAGACCCGTTGTCATGTCATCAGTTTCGAGCCGCTCGGCACTCGATCTGACGTTGGCTGCCTCTACGTTCTCCTTGACGCGGTCGACGCTGCCTGACTCCTACCCGCGCTCGCAAGCAAGAGAAAAAACAGTTAGCCCTGTCGAAGCGCCAGAGGAAGCCGCTTACCTTCACGCGACTTCGAACCAGCGCATCGCGGTCTGGAGGAGGTGATCGTAGTCGCCCGACGTCGCCTCCGCCATGAATGCGGCAATCTCGTTCTCGGAGAGGCCGGCCTCCCGTGCCGCCTGACAGCATCGGCCAAGAACGGTAAAAGCGTTGCCGTCGTGTCCTGTCAGCGCGACTTTGATGTCAGGATGCTTCGGGGTCATGGTGGGAAGTCCTTGCCGCAGTCACATGCACAACAGGCGTGACTGAATCGCATAGTCCAGTGGAAAATCAGTGAGTTAAGATAAGTCCACGATGGGCTCAAAGCGGATGCAACTAGCCGGCATTGCCATGGGCCAAGAGCGATCACTGCTCTGTTGAACCCTTGCGTCCTGTTCCGCCAGGCGGACGAAGCCGTCCTCGGATCGTTGGAGTGCCATGGCGTGCCTCCCTCAGCCGATCTTCGCGCCCCAGAAGGACGTGTGATCGGCCGCGAAATAGCCATCCGCGACCCGGAAGTACCCCTGCAGCTCGACGGTATCGCCCGCGGTGAGCGGCACCATGGTCTGCAGCCAGATCGCGGTGGCGAGCGAGACGTGGGTGGCGGAGATTTCGCCGAGGGAGCCGCGGATTTCGGTCGTGCCGTTCAGGACCAGCCGCCCGCGCATGCGGGCCGTGGCGCTGGCGTTGATCTTGTAGAGGAGCGTCGCGCCGAAGAGGTAGGTGCCGTCCACGGGGGCGACGAAGTGGTTGTTCGTGGCGTCGAAGACCCCCTGGTCGTTGTAGTCGGTGTTGTTCAGACCGATCTTCGTCCAGGTGCCGACGCCGACATAGTTGTCGTAGTTGGTGTACGCCTTGAACCGCGGCAGCCGGGGCTGGTCGACGATGCCGGTGGCGTTGTCCACGCTGAGCCCGTCGAAGAACGTGCTGCCGTCGGCCGAGACTGCGAGGCGGAAGCGGTCGGAACCGAACAGCCCCACCAGCGCCTTGGTCACGAAGCCGGTCTGCAGGGTCAGCCCGAGATCGTCCCCGGCCGCCTCCTTGTTCATGGTGTAGAACAGATCGCCGGTGCCGCCCTCGGCCACCGTTTTCGCCGTCCAGAGCGCGGCGTTGAGCTTGGCCGAGAACGGGTTCGAGGCATCGGCCGTCGTCCCCAGCCCGAGCAGCGCCATGTTCTGCAACGCCGCGGGCGTAGTCCCGACCCAGCCCGCGCCGTCGTAGACCAGCAGCAAACCCTCGCCCTCGACCCACGCCCGCCAGCCGGTGCGCGGCGGCAGGCGCAGCCAGGCGCCATCGGTCCAGAGCGCGACGTTGAGGTCCCAGCCGGCCCAGTCGCCCGTCGCGCCCGAGCCGACGATGTAGCGATCGCCATCGGCGGGGCTTCCGGGCGGCGCTGTCAGATCCCGGTCGAGGACGGAAAGCTGGACGAGCCCGTCGAGGATCCGCAGCGCCTCGTTGTGGGTGACGTGCTTCTGGGCCTGCGCCGCCAGAATGTAGGGCAGCAGGAGATGGGTCGTGGCGTCGGACATGGGATGGCCTTCAGAGTGTCAGCGTGACGGTTTTCTGCGCGCCCCGACCCACGAGGGCGGAGAGCTGGGAGATGCGGATGTCGAGCGTGTCGCCGGTCCCGAGCGGCCCGCCCCAGTCTGCGGTTTGCTGGGCGGCGGTGTAGAGCGAGCTGGTCGTGGTCGTGCTCAGCACCCGCTTCACAGTAGGACCGTCGAGGATTTCCACCTCGTAGGCTTCCAGTTCCTCGCCGAGCGGCACCTCCAGCCCGCCCCAACTGTCGGCGGCGAGCGCGCGGGATCGTCGCGTCCAGCGGATCGTCAGGTCGCCGGGCGTGCGCGGCTTGCGCCACGGCTGCTCGACATGGGCGACGGAGAACGGCCGAAGCCCCACGCCCACCGGCGTGAATGCCTTCGCGACATAGGTCTCGTCGCTGACCGGACGGCTCGCCGGGCCGATGCGCCAGTTCCATGGGATGCCGAGATCGGCCTCGGCGATGGGCAGCGACGCGAGACTGTCGTCCAGTACAACCACCCGTGCGCCAGCAGGCGCCGGGTTGCTCATGGCGCCTTCGGTCCCGCGCTGGCCGCGAAGGAGCCGGGTCAGCCGATACCGGCCGGGCGCGAGCAGCTCGGCCGTGCCCGCCTGCACGATCTCCCAGACGCCGGGCGCGCTCTCGATGGCCAGCGCGTTGGAACCGCCGAACAGCGTCAGGTCGGTGACGCTTTCCAGCGTCCCGGTCAGCAGATCGACCACCAGCGCATTGCCGAGGTCGAAGCGCGAGGTGGGGCCCGCGAAGAAGTCCGAGACCAGCGCACCGATCCGTGCGCGACTGCCGAAGGTGGTCAGCAGTTCGAAGCCGTCCGTCGACGGGCTACGGAAGACCGCCATCTCGCCCGGCCAGGGAACCGCGTGCGCGGCCGCGAAGGGTCGATGTGCGGGCTGGTCTTCGGTGAGCTGCGGCAGGTCAAGCAGCACCGCATCCGGTGCGCCGAACACGACGGCCCGCGTCAGCGACGCCGCGCGGGGATTGCCGGGCGGCAGATCGTAGGTCGCGCGATCCTGGCGGACCGCCTCGATGCCGCGCGCCTCGGCGTCGGCGATGGAGACGAGCCGCAGATCGACCAGCCGCGCGTCATGCTCCAGCCGGATCGCGTCGGCGGGGTCGAGCGCGAGGCGCGAGGGCGGCAGACGGAACGCCGCCGTCTCGCGCCCCACCCACGCTTCCATGAGCGCGCGGCGGCAGCGGCGTTCGGCCTCCTCAGGCGGCACCGCCATCGGGAAGGACTCGGAGGCGATCCGGGTCGTGTCCACGGTGATGCGCCGTGCCTCGACCTGCGCGGCCTCGTAATCCTCGTCAGCGCGGGCGACCTGCCATTTCAGCGCCTGCGGCAGTTCGGTCTCCTGGCCGCGCGTCAGTTCCAGCACATCGCCCTCGCGGGCGGCCACCAGATCGTCGGGCCCGAGGGTGGCGACGGACGCCCGACCGCGCATGACGAACCGGATCACCCCCTCGGTCTCGACGGCGTCGAAGCCGAAGTGTCGCGACAGCGTGGTGATCGAGGCGCGCGGGCTTTCGAGTGCGCCGATGGCGTAGCCCTCGACAGCGCCCCAGAGGCCAGTGACGTCGATCCGGGTCTCGGGCAGGCCCGCGCGCAGGCAGAGGTGGCGGACAAGAGCCGCGAGCGAGACCGCCCCGAGCCGTCCGGTCAGCCAGTGCCCGAGCCGCCAGTTCGCGCCATCCGTCCAGACATCGGTCAGCGCCGGGAAGAACGGGTAAGGCCGCGCGTCCCAGGTCCAGGCGGCGCATTCGGGGACGTGCACCATCCGGCCGCCGTAGACCGAGGACACCGGGTTGTTCGTCGGGACGCCCCACCAGAGATACGTGGCCTCGAGATAGGCGCGCTGGATCGCGTCGTCCCGCCAGCCCCGCGAGAAATGCGGCGTGAAGCTCTCGGACGACTTCGGGTCGAAGAAGACGTTTGGCTGGTTGGTGCCCCGGTCGATGGCCGGGCAGCCGAGCTCGGTGAACCAGATCGGCTTCGACCGCGGCGCCCACGCCGTCGGCGTCGCGCTCTCCACCCCGCCCGGGCGGTCGTAATGCGCGTTCGACCACCAGGCGCGCAGATCCTTGTAGCGGAAGACCCACGGCTTGGCCGCCGCGCCGTCCGTGATCGGCGAGCGGACCTGCGCGCTTCGATCGGCGGCGCTGGCGTAGAACCAGTCGAAGCCTTCCCCGCCCGCGATGTTCCCCTGCAGGTAGGCCCGGTCGTAGCTCGCGGGCCAGCCCTCTGCCGCGTCCGCATGCTCGAACCCGTCGCGCCAATCCGACAGCGGCATGTAGTTGTCGATCCCGACGAAATCGATCTCCGGATCGGCCCAGAGCGGATCGAGGTGGAAGAACACGTCGCCCGAACCATCGCCCGGCTGGTGCCCGAAATACTCGCTCCAGTCGGCCGCGTAGCCGATCCTGGTCCCGGGCCCGAGGATCGACCGCACATCCGCAAGGAGGTCCCGATAGGCTTGCACCGCCGGATACGTGGACGCGCCCGAGCGGATGGTGGTCAGCCCCGGCATCTCGGTGCCGATGAGGAAGGCGTCCACCCCGCCTGCCGCCGCACAGAGATGGGCATAGTGCAGCACCATGCGGCGCAGGCCCCAGTCGCCGGGCGTTCCGGTCCACGAAACCGACTGACCCGAAACGCTGAAGCTGGAGGGCGTGGCTGCACCGAACATGGCCGCGACCTGGCTTGCGGCCGTCGCGGACTTGTCCACGGTCCCTGCGAACCCCGCTGCAGGCGAACAGGTGATCCGCCCCCGCCAGGGGAAAGCGGGCTGGCCGGTCGCGGCGGCGTTGTCGGAGTACGGGCTCGGCAGCGTGTTGCCGGGCGGCACGTCCATCAGGATGAACGGATAGAAGGTGACGCGCAGCCCGCGCGCCTTCATCTCCTGGATCGCCTGCACCACGGCGAAGTCGGACGGCGTGCCGCCATAGACCGGGCGGTCCTGATCGTCGCGGCTGACGAGGAAGGCGTTGGCGCGGCTGACGCCATTGACCGACCAGCTGGCCGGCGTGGTGGATTTGGCCGACACCTCGACGCCCGGCCGGACCTTGCACGATCCCGCGCGCAGGTCGTCGCCGAACCACGCCACCACGAGGCTGACGCTCTCCACCTTCGGCGCCATCGCCTGCAACCTGTCCAGCGCCTCCACCATGTCGGTGGAGTCGGCCAACGCGTTCAGGTTCTCGGGCACCGTCGCGCCGCCATCAGTCTTGCGGATCGCCTGCGTGGCATAGGTGAACTCGCCCGAGGCCGGGATCATGGTGACGGCGCGGGTCAGCCCTTCGGCGGTGTCGGGATCGGCCAGCGGCCGGAACACCTCGAAAGAGAGCTGCGGCAGGCGGTTGCCGTAGGTCGAGAGCGCCAGCTCCTCGAAGACCACATAGGCGGTGCCGCGATAGGCGGGGGKGTTCGCCGCACCCATCTTCGCCGCGATGAACGGGTCGGCGGTCTGCGTCTCGTCGCCCGGATACCAGCGCCAGGTGACGCCGGAGAGGTCCATCGGCTTGCCGTCGGCCCAGATGCGCCCGATGCCGGTGATCGGGCCCTCGCAGAGCGCCACGGCGAAGGATGCGTAGTACAGATACTCGGTCGTCTTGACCTTGCCGCCCCCGCCGCCCTTGCCGCCGCCCTGCGTGGTGGTCTTGGTCTCCTCGCGGAAATCCGTCGCCCAGATGATGTTGCCGCCCATGCGCATCCGGCCGTAGAGCCGCGGGATCACCGCGCCTTCTGTGGCCGAGGTGATCCGGAGACTATCGAGCCGCGCGCCCTCGATGCGCTGCGTCGGCGCCAGCGACGAGATGATCCAGCTGTCGACGACCGAGCCGATGCTGGAGCCGATGAAGCCGCCGATGGTGGCGGCGCTGACGCCGAGGATCGCACCGCCGATGCTGCCGCCAATTGCGGCGCCGGCCGCGCCGAGAACAAGGGTGGCCATGTCGGGGGTCTCAGCGTTGCGGAAACAGGAAGGCGAAGGCGATGCGCCGCCGCCAGGATGGGGTGAGCGGTTCCTCGATCACGCCGAGCCGCTCGTAGGCGTGGAGGAAGCTGTCGGGCCCGGTCAGGATCCCGACATGCTTGGCGATGGCGCGGGGCCTCATGCGGAAGAGGACCAGCGCGCCCGGACACGCCTCGGCGAGCGGCATCTCGATCATCATGGCGCGCGCACCCTCGGCCAGCACCTCGCGCGGGCCGGTCTCGCCCCAGTCGCGACTGTAGGCCGGGATCGGGAACGGCTCTGGACCCACAACCTCGCGCCAGACGCCCCGGGCGAGCCCGAGGCAATCGCAGCCGACACCGCGCAGGCTCGCCTGGTCGTGGTACGGCGTGCCGAGCCAGGAGCGCGCGATGGCGATGACGCGGGTGGGATCGGCGGAGGTCACAACACGGACCCTTCGTGCCCGCCATCCTTGGTGGCGTAGCGGAGAACGGCGTCCTGGCCCGGGATGTGCGGGAAGCCGCGGAAGTTGGCGGTATTGGCGAACTTGGCCCCGCAGGTCTCGATGCGCTTGTCGCAGCCCGCGCGGATGGTGAAGCCGTCGCCCTCGGCGATCGCGCGCACCGGCGCTTCGAGCAGCGTCAGCACCGCGATGCCGTCCGTCACGTCATGGCCCAGCACTTCCGCGCGACGCCCCGCATTCGTGCCGCTGGTCCATTCGATGATCCCGAAGGTGAACCAGCCGAGCTCGAACCCGCCGAGCCCCGATGCGGTGAAGGCGCGGTCGCGCAGAAGGTCGATCACCGCACCGGTGCCCTTGTAGGTCGGATCCTCCAGATCGACCCCACAGCGCGCATCGCCGAGCGCGGTATCGCAGGTCGCCTGAAACGTCCGCCCGACCGTCTGGCCCAATACATGCGCGAGCGATCGCACCTCGGCGACGAAGGCCAGCCGCCCGCGCCGAATCTGGCCGATGGCCCCGCGCCGCATCAGCACGCGCTGGCCGGTGTCGGCCCAATTCACCCGCCAGACCTCGACCGCCGCGTTGTCCCAGCGGCCGTCCAGGATGTCGGTCTCGGTGATCCGGTCGGAGGTCAGCACGCCCTCGGCATCCTGTGCATCGACTGAGAGGTCGGAGCCCGAGCGGACCTCGGAGGCCGTGAGTCCGCTTTCGGGCTCGAAGTCCGTGTCGTCGAAGCTCAGCGTCTGGTCGTGATCGGTGAAACCGAAGGTGACGCCGTCCGCGCGGGCGATCCGCCAGCACCAGGCGAGCGTCGTCGTGCCCTCGTCGAGATGGGCCTGCAGCGCGGGCGAGAGGGATTTCATCGGCAGGTTCCCGTCATGCGGTCGTCGAGATCGGCGATCCAGTTCGCCCAGTGCGGCGGAACGGCGGCGACCGTGTTGGCAGGCGGCCGGACGAGCCGCGCCTCGGCGTAGGAGGCGCAGCCCGCATCACCAGCGCCCATCGTTGCGGCGCAGCCGGTCAGCAGGATCGCCAGCGCCGCGGCCGTTACGAACTGCGTCGCGCCCGCGCTCGACGCGCTTGTTCTTGTCTTCCATGGCATCGCGTTCAGCCTCCCGTTTGCCAGCACGCTCGCCTTCCACGCGCCCCCAGACTCGGCCGAGGAAGACACCTCCGACCGCGCCCAGAGCCGCGACCAGCCAGATCAGGAGATCAGCCATCGTCCCGCTCCCCGCGGGCTGCGGCGACGCAGAGGGCGACGACGAAGACGCCGAGAAAGCCGCCCACGAACACACCTGCGAAGAACTCAAGCATCGCCGCGGAACCCGCGCTCGATCCGGTCGCGCAGGCCGATCAGGCCAAGGCCGAGGAACATGAGCCCTGCGGGCGAGGCATCGCCCGAGCCGGCGAGGAGCGCGACCAAGCGTGAGACCTCGCCGAGCGGCCCGGTGGCGGGCAGCACGAGGGAGGCGATGCCGGTGAGCATGGCGAGCAGTCCCGCCCACCAGGTGAGCGAGGTGGGGCGAACGTAGCGCATGGGTCAGGCCCTCTGGATCAGGGTGGAGAAGAAGGCGGCCAGCCGGGCGAGCCAGCCGGTCGGCGAGTTGGGTTCAGGCTCGAAGACCGGCGGCGTCGGCAACGGCCCGCGAGCCAAGGCCAGAGCCTCATCCTCGGTCAGGCGACGGATCAGCCGCGAGAAGTCCACCCGGCCCATGCGGTCCACGGACCAAACCGGGATCGTGCCGCCGGGATAGCGGCCATGCCGGAACAGATCGCGCTCGGCCTCCCGGCGGGGGACGATGGAGGCCGGTCGCCGCCAGTTGAGAAACGCGTCGGCGGCGGCAACGCGATTGCCGGCATTGAGGTGCCGGGTCAGCGCGGCCTTCGCGATGCCCCCGGTGTTGTAGTGAAAGCTGACCAGCGCATCGAACTCGTGCGGCGCCAATGGCACCTTCACGGCGCGCAGGACGGCGGCCTCGTAGCGCGCGAGGTCGGCCCGAAAAACCCGGAACGCCTCGCGGATCCCGGCGTCGAGATCGGCGGGCATGCCGCGCGGCATCGTGGCCGGATTGGGCGGCCCGGCCGCGGCCGTGTGGCCGATGCCGAAGGTCCAGACCTGTTTCACATCGAGATAGGGCCCGGGCACGATTCCTTCGTGCCGGACGAGGGCCAGCAGGCCCCGGTCGGTCATGTGCATGGGATTACCGGAGAAGCGAGAGGACCAGAATCAGCGCCGCGACGGCAAGGCCGATGCGCAGGCGATGGGCGAAAGCCTGCAGTGGATCGCCCGGATCGCAACGGAGGGAGCGCGCGAGGCGGAGAAGTTCATTCATCGCCGTCGCCCTGCTTGGCGCGGCGTAGCCGGGCGAGCAGCATCTCGATGAAGGCCGGCCCGAAGACCCCGACGAGATACGCCGCCGAGCCCGCCGCTCCGCCCGCAGGGATCGCCTCGGACGGAAGGCCCAGCCAGGCGGTGATCACGGCCATGGAGAGGCTCCCCATCCCGGCCGCGATCAGCCCTCCGAGCAGGATGTGCCGCAGCGCATCGCGCAGCCGCATCTTCGTGGTCAGTGCGTTCGTGGCGCCGCCGAGCGCGCCCCAGGCGGCGAGGATCACGGCGGTCGAGGCTGCGAGCTCGCGCAGCACGGCCGCAATGAAGCTGCCGGTGTCGTTCATCGCCGGATCTCCAGAAGCGGAATGGAGGTGATCGAGCCGAGCCGCTCGAGGTCGAGCGTCACGTCGAGCACGTCGGTGTCGAAGCGGACCGGCACGTCGAACTCGAAGCCCGCGGTGATGGCGGCGCCAGCGCCCGGCGCGATGCTGAAGGTGACGACGCCGGTGGCGGTGTCGACCGACCATCCGGAGGGCTGCTCGACCCCGGCGAGCGCGATGCGCACGGTTCCGGTCACCGGCTTGGCAATGGCCCGCGTCCAGGATTGCGCACCGGAGGCGTAGCGCTTCACCAGCTGGAAAGCGGCCGTCGCGCCGTCGCCGGTGCCGATGGCCTGATCGGTCGGCGATGGCGTGCCCGAGGGCAGGCAGGACTTGTGGTCGCCCCAGTCCTTGAAGCGGAAACCGTGGAGCCGACCGTTGCGCGCCTCGAAGAAGGCGACGACCGCCGCCAGATCGTCGGCGCGGCGGATGCCATAGGCGACATCGTAGCGGCGGCGGCTGTTCGCCCAGCTGGCGTTGCGCTCCTCGTCGCCCGAGGCGAGCTCGACGATCTGCGTGCGCCGTTCCGGCCCGCCGCGGGCACCGCGACTTATGTTGTCGGGAAACCGGACCTCGTGGAACGCCATCACATGCCCCTCCGCCCGAGCGACACGGCGCGGGCGATGTCGGCCGCGACCTGCGTGCGGGACTGCCTGAAGCTCTCGGCGTCACGCGCCATAATGGTGACGTTGACCCCGCCACCAGTGCCGTAGCTCTGCGCCTCACGTCGGGACAGCACGCGCTCACCGCGTTGCAGGATCGCGGGCACCTCGTCACGGCGTATCCCCGCCATGCCGCCTGAATGCATTCGCGGGGCAGCTGCGAAGGCCATGGCCGGGACCATCCGCGAGGGTCCGGCCGATCCGACCATCCCGCCCGCATGCAGGACGTTGGCGAAGATACCGCCCGCCCCTGAGAACACGCCCGAGAGCGCATTGGCGATCGGCCCGAGGATGAACCGCCGCGCCGCGAGCTGGGCGAGGTCGGCGATCATCGACGTGACCATGTCGCGGAAGTCGAGCTTGCCGGTCTTCACGAAATCGCCGACCGCGTTCTCCGCCGACTGGAAAGCCCCGACGAGGCTCTGGCCGATATCGCCACCGATCTCGCGCGCATTGCTGGCGTAGTCCGATAGCGCCGCCGTGACCGCCTGCCAGCCGGTGACGGCTGCATCGGTCGCGGGCTCTGCCGCAGCGGCAGCAGCTCCGGCGGCTGCGCCCGCACCTGTCGCAGCGCGTCCGGCTTCACCAAGCGCCGTCTCCAGCCGCTCGGCCGCGCCTGTGGCCTCGGTCAGGGCATCCGCGCTCGCCTCGTCGGTGCCGCGCACGGCATCGCGCAACGCCTGCCAACTTTCCAGAGGGGCGCGGGCGCTCTCGGCCAGATCGCGGGCCGCGCCACGGTAGAGGTTCGCGGACTCGAGCGCCCGGTTCGCCGCCTCGGTCAGGCCGAGATCGGGCGCGGTCAGCGGATTGTCCTCGAAGGCCCGGTCGAAGGCCGCCTGCGCCGCGGTGGTCGCGGCTGTCGCAGCACCCTCGAAGCGGTTCTCGATCTGCCCAAGGTCGAGATCGGGGATCACCGCGATGCGGCGGTCCGACCCGAGCGCTTCGAGCCCCTGGTTGATGCCGCCGATGAAGCCGTTGATGCGCGAGACCACGCCGTTCAGCATCGCCTCGACGCCGTCGACGAGGCTGTTCGCCGCCTGGAACGCGAGATCGCCGATGGCGGCGGGCAGCAGACCCCAGATCGCCTTGATCGCCTCGTAGGCGCCTTCGAACGTATTCGCCGCCGTGTTGCCGAAACCGACGACGCTCTCGATGGCGCTCTGCATGCCCGAGGCGGCGTCGGCCTTCAGATCGAAGAACATCGCAGTGGCGGCTGCGCCCGCCGCGGCAGCTCCCATCCTGATCCGCTCCCAGACCTCGACGGCGAGGTCCTTCAGGAGCGACATGGCCTCGCCGAAACCGCCCGCACCGGAGACGAGACGGGTGAACTGGTAGACGAGCTCGCCCGCGCCGACGATCAGCGCCCCGATGCCGGTGCGGATGAGCGCCCCGCGCAGGACGACCAGCGCCGTGGCGAGGCCACGGACGGAGAGCGCCGCAGCGGCCATGCCAGCCACCCAGCGGCCCGCGAGGAAGGCCGCGAAGGTCGCGGCGTAGGTGGTCAGGCGGCCGATATTGTCGAAGAGCCCCCGGATCGCGATGCCGAGCGGGCCCGTGCGACTGGCGACCGCCGCCATGGCGTTGGCGACGGCTTCCAACGCCGGCGCTGCGGCGACCGCCAGCTGGTTCGACAGCCCGCGCCAGATCAGCCCGAGCCGCGAGATCGCATCGTTCGTCCGCTCGATCTGGTCGGCATCCTGCTCGGAGACGACAACACCGAAGGCGAGGACGTCCTCGGTCGCCTGGCGCAGCGTTGCGGTGTCGATCCGCGACATGGCGATGGAGCCTTCCTCGCCGAAGAGCTGGCCCGCAACTGCCGCGCGCTCGGCGGCAGGCACGAAGCTTTCGATGGCTGCGTTGATCGCTCCGACCCGCTGGTCCAGCGGCAGCGCGATCAGTTCGTTGGCCGAGAGCCCCAGCCGGTCCAGCGCATCGGCGGCGGGGCCTGTCCCGGCGGCCGCCTGGCTGAGACGGCGCGTCAGATCCTTCGTGGCCTGTTCGATGCCGGACATCGACACGCCCGCCAGCTCGCCCGCGCGCTCCAGCGTCTGGATCGAGGCGACGGTAGTGCCGAGCGACTGGGCGAGCTTGGCCTGCGCATCCACCGTCTGCAGGCCGGACCGGATCATCGCCACGCCAGCGGCGGTCGCGGGGGCAACTGCGGCAGCGGCGGCCACACGCACCCGCCGTGAGAAAGCCGCGAGCCGGGCGTTCGCCGCCTCCATCTCGCGGCTGAGCCGCCCGAAGCCACGCGATCCGGCCTCGCCGACACCCTCCAGTTCGGCGCGCACCTGCCGTCCGCCCACGGCCGCGAGGCGGACGCTAACTCGTTTTTCCGCCATGGGAGTGATCCATCTGTTCGTTGAGCTTGCCGACCATCACCGCTTCGAGGACGGGCAGCAGTTCGGCCATGGCGAGCGGCGGCACGCCGAGCGCGTCACCGAGCGCCAGCGCCGCCGACATGTCCCAGCCGATCACAGCGCCGGGCAGCACACGCAGCTGGCCGCCGAGACGGCCGACCAGGTCCCAGACCTGCCAACCCTCCGGCGTTTCCGGACGGTTCAGCCGCGTCGGGCAGTCCGGGCAGGTTTGCGCGCAGGCTTCGCAGTAGCGCTCGCCCCCGCCGAAGGACCATTCGGCGAGGGCGCGGAGGCGTTTTTTTCCTGCTCCAGAAGCAGGCCCTTCGAGACGTAGGTCAGCTGGAACGCCTCGAAGATCGGCCAGATGTCGAGCAGCGCGTCGATGGCCTCCGGGCTCGGGTCGATAGGCTTGCTGTCGGCGTTGCCGATGCCCTCCCAGGCGAGCACCGCCCGCCGCGCCAGCGCCTTGGCGAAGGCGACGGCGCGTTCCTCGTCGGAGGCATTGTCCGGCATGGCCTCGACGGCCGGATCGCTCCGGGTCGCGACCATCAGGGCGGTGGTCAGCGGGCGCAGCTGCACCCGCACGCCCGGGGCAAGGTCGTGCCAGCGGGGCGCGTTGGTCAGGTCGAGCGTGAGCATCAGTACACCTCAATGTCATTGATCAGGGTTGCGGTGCACATCCGGCCAACGACGCTGTCGCGCGCCGCCTGCCAGTCGAAGGTGGCCTGAACGCCCTGCGGCCCCGAGATCTCGATGCGCGGGCGCGGCAGGTAGACGGCGTGCACGGTGAAGGTGAAACTCTCTCCGGAGGGTAGCGAATAACCGAACTCGAGTTCGCAGGCCTCGCCGTTGATGGCCTGCGTCACCAGCGTGCTGTCGGCGAAGCGCACCTCAATGGAGCCGGTCAGTGCCGCGATGGACGGGTCCGCGCCGTCGATGCGACCGTCGTTCCGGATGGTCTCGATCCGGTCGAGGTTGTTCGCGTAGGTGATGTCGGCCGAGACCACATTGCCAAGCGGGGAGCCATTCCGGGTCATCGCGCCGTTGAAATGCCCAAAGCGTTTCAGTTCGAGCGCGGCAGGAGTTCCCGCGCTGGTGGTCGTGCCCACCGTCTCGCCCTGCGCGACCAGCCGCGCCGTCGCGGTCAGCAACCCCGAGCGCTGCATCTGCCAGGTGATCTGGTCGAGGACGCAGCCCGAATACATCGCGTAGCGCGGCACCTCGGGCATGCCCGTCTCGATCGACATCGAGGGCAGCGTCCAGGACCCCGACTGGAACTCGTGGCTGTATGGGGCTTCCGCGCCGGTGGTCGTCGGCGTGCCGAAGGCCGCCTTCAGCCAGAAGCCGAAGGCCTCTGCGTCGAGCGGCAACACGACATCGCCGTCGGCCGTCACCGCGTCCTTGATCGGCGCCAGCGGATCGCGTCCGTAGCCGAGCAGTTCCGAGTTCAGCAGCGGCTGCTCCGCGCCGAGCGAGGTGCTGGCGAAGGGCATGCGGGTGAAGCCGCTGGCGGGCGGCGTTCCATAGGTGGTCTCGAACGCAAGCGCCATCAGCGCCCGCGCCCCCTGGGCTCGTGCCATGTTCGTCTCCTATGATCGGTTGGGTCAGGCCAGCTGGTCGGCCGTGGAATAATGCAGCACCACCGGGATGACGGCAGCCTTCAGGCTGGCCGCGCCCTCGACCGGCAGATCGACCGGGCGCGGCGCTTCCGCCTCGACCCAGTCGCAGAGGCCGCCGAGTGTGCGGTCGATCGAGAGCGCAGCCCCGATGCTGGCGATCAGCGTGTCGAAGTCAGCGTCACGGTCGGTGCCCTGCACGACCGCCTCGATCTCGGCGCGGTGCTGATAGTGGTAGGCGAGCGGCGACAGCGTCACTTCGGGCTCTCCCGGCTCGCCATCGCGCAGGATCAGCAAGCCATTGGTCGGTACGCGCTCGGGCAGCACCTCTCCGCGCAGGGCGGTGGCAGGCAGCGCCGAGAGCCGCGTGTGCAGCGCGGCGAGGATGGTTTCGCGAGGGGTCATGGATTGGCGGACCTGGAAATTGCGTCGAGCACCGGACAGTCCGGAACCTCGGCGCCCGAACACTTGGATGCGGTCTCGGTGAGGACGATTTCGATGCGCCTGAGATCCGCGATCCTCGCGCGGACATCGGCAAGGTGGCGCTCGGTCCGCTCCTTGACCTCTGCGCAAGTTGGCGCGGCACCGTCTTCGAGCCCCATGAATCCGCGGATGTCCTCCATCGAGAACCCGAGTTCGCGCGCGCGCAGGATGAAGCGCAGGCGCGTGGCATGCACAGAGGAGTAGATGCGGTAGCCTGCGCCCGTCCTGGGCGGGTCGGGCAGCAGGCCAGTCTTCTCGTAATAGCGAATCGTCTCGATGTTGCAGTCGGTCGTCCGAGCTAGGTCTCCGCGTGTAAGGCCGCTCTCGCTCTCGTGATCGGTCATCGGCCAGTTTCCCCTTGAGCCTGTAGTTGCTACAGACCTTACACCTCTCATCAATAGCAGACGAGAGGTACGCGACGGGGAGCTTGCAGACGACCGAACGGACAGCCCGACCGCGGATCGCCCGGCCCGAAAGGGATGGCTCGCAGCGGGTGCCTGTTGGGCGCCTTTTACAGGTCTAGGCTGTCTGACGGCGGCAGCGGCGACTGAACACTCGAACGGACGGATGACCCCATGAAAGACGACTGCGCCCCGAAAGACGATTTCGACCTTGCCGTGATCGGTGCCGGCTCGGCCGGGTTCTCGGCCGCGATCACCGCCGCCGAAGGAGGCAAGCGGATTGCCCTGATCGGTCATGGCACCATCGGCGGGACCTGCGTGAACGTGGGCTGCGTGCCGTCCAAGACGATGATCCGTGCCGCCGAGGCTGTCCACGGCGCGCAGTCGGCGCATCGGTTCCCGGGCCTCAGGGGCGAGGCGCAGGTCGCCGACTGGGCGGCGCTGGTCGCGGCCAAGGACGATCTCGTCTCGACGCTGCGCCAGAAGAAATATGCCGACCTGCTGCCGGGCTACGATGGCGTGACTTATCTCGACGAGGGTCCGGCACGTCTGGTCGAAGGCGGCGTCGAAATCGGCGGGCGCAAGATCACAGCCCCCAAAGTCATCGTCGCCACCGGCGGGCGGCCCGCCGTGCCCGACATCCCCGGTATCCTGGACGTCCCGACGCTCGACAGCACGTCGCTCCTGGAGCTGGAGCGGCTGCCCGAGAGCCTGATTCTCCTCGGCGGCGGCTATATCGGCGTGGAACTCGCGCAAATGATGGCGCGGATGAGCACACGCGTCACCATCGTCTGCCGCTCGCGCCTGCTGCCGCGGGCAGAGCCGGAGGTCTCTAGGGCACTCGCCGAGGTCTTGCGTGCCGAAGGTCTCACGATCCTCGACGGCGTGACCTATGACGCCGCGCGGCGCGACGGCGACCGCGCCGTTCTGACGGTAACGGTTGACGGCAACGTACGCGATCTGACCGCGGATCACCTTGTCCTGACCACCGGGCGCGCGCCCAACACCGAAGGGCTGGGTCTGGCCGAAATGGGCATCGAGACCGATCGACGCGGCGCGATCAAGGTTGGCGACGACATGGCCACGACACGCCCCGGCATCTATGCGGCGGGCGATGTGACGGACCGGGACCAGTTCGTCTACATGGCCGCCTATGGCGCCAAGCTCGCGTCCCGCAACGCCGTGCTGGGCGGGGCCGAGCGCTACGACAACGCCGCGATGCCCTGGGTGGTGTTCACCGATCCGCAGGTCGCCGGCGTCGGCCTGACCGAGGCGCAGGCGCGCGCGGCGGGTCATGACGTCAAGACCAGCGTGCTGACCCTCGACAACGTACCCCGCGCGCTCGCCGCCCGCGACACGCGCGGCCTGATCAAGCTGGTCGCGGACCGGGCGACCGACCGCCTGCTGGGCGGCGTGATCATGGCGCCGGAGGGCGCCGACAGTGTCCAGACGCTTGTCCTGGCGTTGAAGTTCGGCATGACGACAAAGGCGCTCGGCGAGACGATCTTCCCCTATCTCACCACGGTCGAGGGCCTGAAGCTCGCCGCGCAGACCTTCGACAAGGATGTCGCGAAGCTGTCGTGCTGCGCGGGGTGACCCGAGCCGTCGGTTTCGTGGCTGCCGAGCAAGATTGCGCATCGATGCGATCACAACCTACCCCCCACCCAGTTCGCCACGATCAGCCCCGGCACGCTGTCCAACGCCCGGTCTGCATCCCGCGCCAGATCCAGCCGCTTCGGCAGCTTGACCTGTGGCACCAGCAGGAAGATCGGCGCAGTGACCTTTCCGCGCCCGGTCTTCGACCGCGACACCACCGCCTGGCCTTTCGTGTTCAGCCGCCCCTCGGCGACCAGCAGGCTGGGGCCCGTCCGGCGATAGACGAAACGCAGGCGGAGGCCGCGTCGCCGCTCCCATTCACCGGGGGTGATCCGGCCGCCGCGCAGGGATTTGCCCGCCGCGGGCAGCGGGATCGCCAGCCAGAACCCGTTCTTCGATCGGATCAGCGGCCCGGTGTCATGCGCACCGACGATTACCGGCGCCTTCGACCAGACCAGCGCCGCAGCCTCAAGGCTCTCGCCCGACCTCGGGAAGTTCTGGCTCCGGATCGAGTTGGCGAGCCGTGTACCAAGCCCCGCGCCGGTGATCTGCAACCGCCACGCCGTCTTCAGCCCAGTCCCGGCCTCGCGAATGGCGGCGGTGACGGCCCATTCACCCGCCCCGAGGTCGACGGTCCAGACCAGCCGCTCGCGGTCGCGGACCGGCTCGCCCTGTATGAGGAAGGCGTCGCCGTCGATCTCGATGCGGTCGCCGGGACGCGGGTTCGCCACCTCGGCCACGCGCAGGTCGATCCGGGTGGTTTCGGACCAGAGCCGCGCGTCGCCGAAGTCGGTGACCGCGTCGGCGCGACGGGCGACGGCACGCACCAGCACGGGTGTACCGCCGTCGGCGATGTAGACCGCGTCCCGGCCGATGTTCGGATCGGCGAAGAGCGCGCCGATGGCGGCGGCGAAGGCCGACATCAGAACGTCGCGTTCAGGCGCACCCGGCCGATGGTGTCGCCGGCGCCGCTCGCCACCGCCTCGACGGCCGCGCCGATGAGGGTGTTGTCGGTCGCGACGGTCGTGGTGCGCTTGTTGGTGTCGTCCCAATAGACCTTGGCGCCAACCGTCCACGCCTGGGAGCCGACCTTGGTGATGTCGAACACGCCGACGAGCGCGGTCTCGACGGGCTCGCCAATGGCGGCGGCACCCGCGGCGATGCCGAAGATGGAGCCGACGAGCAGGCCATCGCCGGAGGCGACGGCATAGGGCGCGGTCAGGGTGATGGTGTTGCCGGGCTGGACGTAGTTTTTCATGGGGGTGATCCTCGTGGAAAGACGACGGGCGGCCCGTCAGGACCGCCCGCATGTCAGGGTTCGGCATGGGTGCTGGTTATGCGCCCGGGTTCTTGTAGAGGCCGCGCCAGTCGATGGCCTTGGCGCCGAAGTCGAGGCGGCACTTGATCTCGACGCCGTCGACGTCGAAGCCGTTGCGCGTCTCGATATAGGCGCCCTGCTGACCCTCGAGATAGGCGTACTCGATGGTGTCGATCTGGTTCGGGCTCGCGGCCAGATACCAGGCGGTCTCGCTGGCGGCGTCGAGCCGCGGCTCGCTGATCGGCGCAAGCGTGCGGATCGACTGCGGCACGACGCTGGACGTCGCTGCGGGCACCAGGTTCTGCGCGACCAGCTGCTCGGCCTTCAGCTCCAGCGAGGCCGGCACGATCAGGAAGGCGGGGCGGACGTTCAGCACCGTCTTCTTGTCGAGGCCGGTCTGCTTGGCCATCGCCGCGCGGGCCGCGCCGACGCTGCTCACGTCGAGCGCCGCACCCGTCCCCGCGAGGTTCTTGTGCGTGGTGTGGAACAGCGCGTTGCCGTCGGCCATCGCCGGGTTGGCGGTGAGGATGCCCCAGACCACGTCCGACTCCAGCTGGGCGATGGAATTGCCATACATCGCCGGGATCCGGGTGAAGGCGTCGAGATCGTCGTTGATCAGCGTCTGGCGGGTGATCGCGACGACCCGGCCATAGGTCTTGACCTTGTAGCTCTCCTTGCTCTCGCCGAGCGTCCCGCGCTTGAACTCGCCGCTCTCACCGACCTCGAGCAGTTGCGGCGCTTCGCCGAGTTGCACCCGGTGCATGGCCTTGAAGTCGGTGGCAAGCACCTGGCGGCAGAACAGCATGAAGGTGCGCGGATAGGCCTCGTAGGCTTGACGGAGGGTCTTGTTGGTGACCGCCGACAGGATCTCGGGAAAGTCCGAGGTCGAGTGCAGGGCTCGCGTCGCCACCTCGTCGCGCGACAGGCCGCGCGTGTTGACCCCGGCGTTGCCGAGGCTCTCGCGGGCCAATTCCAGCAGCGTCATGCCGCGATACTGGCGGGCGACGTCCTCCAGCTGGAACAGCGTCGGGCTGTAGCGGTGCAGGAGCGCATTCGCCACGGCATCGCGGCGGGTGATGCGCTCGTCCCGGCCGCCGAGGGGGACGGAGACATGCGGGAAGGTCCGGGTCTCGTCCGACTTCGCGGCGACCTGGTCGAGGATCAGGCGGCGGGACTCGTCCACGCTGACGCCGCGTTTCACCAGATCCTCGGCGAAGCCGCGCTCGAGGTTCAGCCGCCCGGCCAGATCGTAGATGGTCGAGACGCGGTCGCGCTCGGCCTCGCGGGCGCGGGTGGCGACCGCCTCGGTGTCGGGCGCGGGAGCTGCCTGCGTCTTCGGCTGGCTGCGGGTCTCGCTGGCGGCGACCTTCGGGTCGGGCGCAGCCACTTTTGGCTCGGTCATGGGGGGGGCCTCGGTTTCGACCGGCTCGGTCGGCTGGGTGGTGGTGGGGGTTGCGGCGTCGCTCGCCGGGGTCTGGGTCTTGTCCGTCATCGGGGATGCTCCTTGCTCTGTGCGGGCGTCCCGGCGGTGAAGGACGCAGTCGTGAAGGGGGTGCTGGGCTCGGAAGCCCGCGGCGGGGKCGGCGCCGACCGCGACGGCGGAGACCTCGAACGGTGTCCAGTCCACCGCCCGCCAAAGCTCGCGCGCGGCCTCGGGTTTTGAGACCTCGAAGCGGTGGACCTGGTAGCCGATGGAGACCGCGCGGATGTGCCCGGCCTGGATGTCGCGCCAGATCGGCTCGACATCGGCCCGCTCGCTGATCCGCACCAGCGCGATCCCCCGTCCGTTCTCGATCCGGGCCGAGCCCGGCACGACCGAGCCGATCACCGCGTCGAGCGTGTCGAGCTCGTGCACCTTCAGGAACGGCGCGCCCGCGTTCAGCCGGTCGAGGCGGACATGGGCCGGGTCGAGGCTCAGTTCCTCGTCATAGGGCTCGCCGAAGAAGGTCGCGCGCCGGACGCGAGCGCCCGCCGACCAGACCACCTCGACGGTGCGGTTGTCGGCATCGGCCGTGTTCGGCGCAAGCTCCGCCGACCGGCGCATGGCCGGCAGTTCGATCATCGTGTCCATGAAGGTCAGTCCTGTTGGTCGGCCTGCGCCGGGTCTGTATCCGCGTCGGCGGAGGGGTCGTCGGCGTCTGGTTCGTCGGCGGCCGGATCGTTCGCCGGATCGCTGGCCCCGTCTTTGGATTGTGCGCTGCCGGTCTTGGTGACGCGGCGAGGGTCGCTGTCGAGGACCAACCCCAGCGCGTCGAGCTTGGCGTTGGTCGCCGCGATCTCGGCCAGCACGGCGTCGGGGTTGCGGCCCTGCCGGGCGATCACCTCGGCCAGCGTCATGGTGCCCGAGCGGATGGACAGCAGGTTCGCCATCGCGTCCTTCTGCGGATCGACCGCCTCGAACTTCGGCGGCGACCATTCCACAGGCACGATCGGCGACGGGATCTGCCCCGCCGCCCATGCGGCTTCCGTGAACCACCGCCACACCGGGGCGCAGAACATCGGGATGAACAGCTGCCATTGGACGGCGTCGATCTGGCGGCGGAACTCCACGAGACCCGCCCGGATCGAGGAGTAGTTCACTTGGGACAGGTCCCCCGTCAGCAGCTCGTAGGGCACGCGGAAGCCTGCCGAGATCGTGTGCAGGCTCGCGCGCTTGTATTCGCCGTAGCCGCCCGTCGCCGAGGGCTGGTTGAAGCGGATGTCCTTGCCGCCGCGGGCATAGGCGATCAGCCCCGGCTCGAACTGTTCCACCCGGTTGCCGTCGGCATCGACCACGGAGGGCGCGATGCCCTGTTGCGCCTCGTCGTCGCCGAAGACGATGGCGGTGACGCAGGCCTCGGTCTTCTTGCGAACCAGTTCGGCCACTTCATAGTCGTCGAGATCACGCAACGACCGGATCACCGGCGCGCCCCAGGGGACGCCGCGCGCTTGCGTGCGCTGCTTCTCGTAGACATGGGCGATCTCGGTCGCGGGGACCGGGCGGCTCTGCAACCCGTTCTGCAAGGCCCCGTAGGCGTCGCCCGGATGCTCGGCATGCAGCCAGTAAGCCCGGCGCTTCCCGACCGGGTCGAACTCGATCCCCTGCACGAGGCGCCCTGCGCCGAGGGCTCCGGACTTGGTGGCGTCGAGGAAGTCGGCTTCCAGCACCTGCAATTGCAGCGGCACCGGCAGGCCGTCGCTCGCGCGCCGCAGGCGGCGGCGCACCAGAACCTCGCCCGCCTCGACCATCTCCCGGCAGATCAGCGTCTGCAGGCCATAGAAGTCAAGCTGGCCATCGGCGTCGCAGTCCGCCGTCCAGCGTTCGAAGAGCGCATCGACCTTCCGGTCCAGCTTGTCGTCGCCGCTAGCGGCGCGGGGCATGATGCCCGCGCCGATGATGTTGTTGACCAGCACCGCCACGGCCTTGGCCGCATGCGGGTTGTTGCGCACCAGATCGCGCATGCGGTCGCGCAGCAGCGCCCCGGCGACGCCGATTTCGGTGTCGGCCGAGGATCCCGGCGCGCGCCAGCCGTCCGTCCGTCGCCCGCGCGCCGCGCCGTCATAGCCACGCGTCAGCGTCTCGAATGCCTGACGCGCCATCACGCGCCGAGCCGCCATGCGCGGCGCCACCGTGGCGATGGCGTGGTCGAACCAGGTCGCCGACATCAGCGATCCCCGCGCGAGAAGCCAGCGAGCCCCGCCACGGGCAGCGGGCGGCTGAAGCCCGCGATGGCGCGCTCGATGGTCCGGATGCGGGCGAGCAGATCCTCGGCCGAGCCGTAATCCACCGACTTGCCGTCATAGCTGACGCGCGTCGTGCCGCTGGCATAGGCCCGGCGCAGCGCCGAAAGCTCGGTTTCCGTCCAGTCGATCATGTTCAGAACCATCCCTCCCGCCGCCCGAGCCAGTCGGAGCGGCGCTTGCCCTGCGGGGCCTGTCCCGGCCGGTTGATCTGCCCGGCGGGATCGGTGTCGGTGGGGGCGGCCCCGAGCTGATCCTCGAGGTCGCGCCATTTCTCGTCGGGCCAGCGGTCCGCGCCCGCGATCCAGGCGGCTGCGCGGGCGTAGACCCGGCAATCCAGCGCCTCGTTGCGCTCGCGCAGCTTCTGCCATTCCAGCCGGGCGAAGCCGCGCTTGGTGCGCACCGTCACCAGCTGCTCGGCCACGAACTGCTTCAGCCATTCGTTCTCGACCCAGTGCGGCAGGTGCACCGAGCCGGGCGGGAACGCCGCCCCGTCGGCCATCTCCTCCTCGGTCGGGCGTGCCAGCCGCAGGAAGCGGTAGGTTTCGGCCTTGAAGGTCGAGACCGCCACGGTCCAGAGCCGCGCCCCGCGCCGCAGGCGTTTGCCGCCCTCGGTCGCGTCGACAAAGGTCGGCCCCGACACCGGGCTCGAGCGGTTGAACCCCTCGACGCCCTTGACCGGCGACACCTGCGCGAAGCCTTGCGCCCGCGACCAGGAATAGACCGCCGGGGCCTCGTAGCCGGTGTCGATGGCGAGCCGCGCGATCCTGAGATGCGCGCGGCGTTCATGCGGCCAGGACCTGTCCAGCAGCGCGGTCAGCTCCGACCAGGCGTCGTGCCGGTCGGGCCCGCCCTCGATGACGACGTGATCGACGAGCCAGCTTTCCAAGCCGCGACCCCAGGCCCAGACATCGACCTCGATCCGGTCCTTCTGCACGTCGGCTCCGGCTGTCAGGAACAACCCGCCTGCTGGCACCGTGCCGGATTTCCAGCGTTCGCGCCGGTCGTAGAGCCGCTGCCAGTCGGGCGCTTCCCCGGTCTCGACCCATGTCTCGCCGAGGATCGTGTTGCGGAACGCCTTGATCGCCTCGTCCGACCCTTGGGCTGCTTCCCATGACCGCACGATCCGCTCCCAGCTCAGCCAGCCGATCGGCGAATAGAGCGCCGAAAGGTGATACCCGACCGTGGTCGGATCGGCGGCCGTGGCGGTCGCCCGCCATTCGCCGCCCTCCAGCATCGCCGTCTTGTGGTGTTCCGCGATTGCCGCGTCGCAGCCCTCGCAGTGATACTCGGCCGTCTCCGGGCGGCCCTTTTGCCAGCGCAGCCGGTCGAACTTCAGCCATTGTGCGTGGCCGCATTGTGGGCACGGCACGAAGAACCGACGCTGGTCGCTGGCCTCGTACTCGCGCTCGATGCGCGACAGCCCCCGGATCGTGGGCGTCGAGACCAGCAGCACCTTGCGCCGGTGGGCGAAGGTCAGGGAGCGCGCCTCGGCGAGCGTGACCGGATCGCCTTCCTCGTCGGCCGAGGCGGGATAGGCGTCGACCTCGTCGAGGAAGATGTAGCGCGCCGGGGTGGACCGAAGCCCGACCGCCGAGTTCGCGCCCGTCATGATCAGGATGCCGCCCGCGAACTCCTTCGAGAGCATCGTGTTGCCCGCATCGCGGGATCGCGCGGGCTTCACCCGCTCCCGCAGCTCTGGGCTTTCATCGATCAGCGGGTCGATGCGCTGGCGCGAGTTGCGCTTGGCCAGTTCCACGGTCGGCTGGACCGCCAGCATCGGACCCGGCGCCTGGTGGATCGCGAACCCGATCCAGTTGTTGCCCGCCTCGGTCGCGCCGACCTGCGCCGCCTTCATGAACACGATCCGCTGCGTGGGATCCCCCGGCGACAGCCGGTCCATGATCTCGCGCATGTAGGGCGTGCGCACGGTGCGATACCGCCCCGGTTCGGCTGAAGCCCGCCCCGAGAGCATCCGGTGCCGGTCCGCCCATTCCGAAACGGTCAGGTCCGGGTCGGGCCGCAACCCGTTGCCCCAGGCGCGGAGGATCTCGCCCGCGCCGTCGAAGTCGATCAGGCCATCATCGTCACCGGAAGTCGGGCCGGACCTCGGCGAGTTCGTCGAGGTGGGCGCGTACATGTTTCTCCAGGACCTTCTGCATCGCGGCTGGCTCCACGGTGATCTGCTGGCCGGTCACGTCGGCGCACGAGGCTGACAGTTCGGCCGCCATCAGCGCCGCCGCGCGTGCAGGCCAGTTCACCCACGCGTCCCGTTCCTCCCGCGCCAGCCGGAACACCAGCGCCAGCGCGCGGGCCCGCTCGATCAACTCCCCCTTCAGCTTCTGGAGCCGGATGCGCCGCTCCTGCGCTTTCAGCACCTCGTTCGCGGTCTTCGCCTGCAGGAAGGTCGTGCCGCCGCCGACGGCCGGGACTGCCAGCCCCTGTTCACGCAGCGTGTCGCCAACAGCGGCCACGGCCGCCTCGGGGACGGGCTTCAGCTTCGGCGTGGGCGGCTTGCGGGTCTTGGACGGGTCGGTCGTCTCGGCACGTCTGGCGTCGCTGGCGGCCGCGTTGATGCTGCCGTCGGGATAGAGGACCAGCCGCTCGGCGGCCTTGGCCTTCTGGATCGCGCCCCGCGACAGCCCGACATGCGCGGCGTACTGGCGCTCGCTCATGCCCTGCATCGACGGCTCCGATTATCTATCGAAATCATGTTCTTATCGAGTTGATAAGCAGCGCGACCGGAGCGAACGTCCGTTCAGAAGGACGATGCAACTCACCAAGGAGCCATCACGATGACCACGCGCCTGAACCCGATCACCACCCCGCGCCACGAACTCCGCGCCGAGAAGGCGCGCCGGAATAAGGAAGCCGCGCTCGCGGCCTTCATCGGCAAGAAGGCCGAGATCGACGAGATGCTCGCCCGGCTGCAGACGCTGAGCGACGACCACTTCAACGCCCACCCCGACGAGATCAACTGGGGCCATGTCGGCACCCTCGAACACTACGCCAGCCTCCTGAAGCGCATCACCGACAGCGCCTTCGGCGAGGGCGAGCACGCCCGCTGATCTCCGGCACTGCCGGAACTCCCGCCGCGCGCCCTGCGCGGCTCGGGGTCGTAGGAGGCGCCGCATGACGCGGGCCTCGAGCAAGGAGACGACCCCATGACTCAGATTCAGCTTTCCGACGCCCAAGCCGTCATCCTGTCCACCGCCTGCGCGCGCGAGGACGGGGCGGTCTTTCCCGTCACCGCCAGCCTTAAGGGCGGCGCCGTCGGCAACGTCTGCAAGAGCCTTCTGAAGCAGGGCCTGATCGAGGAAATCGGCGCCACGGACCTCAACACGGTCTGGCGGCACGACGAGGAGCGCGGCCCGATCACGCTGCGCGCCACCCCTCTGGCCTACAGCACCCTCGGGATCACGGACGAGCAGACTGAAACGACGCAGGCCGAAACGCCAACCGCCCCGGTCCAGCGCCGGAAGGGCACCAAGCAGGAGACCCTGATCGAGATGCTCCGCGCCGAGGGCGGCGCGACCATCGACGAGATCGTCGCCGAAACGGGCTGGCTGAGTCATACAGTCAGAGGAGCGATGTCCGGCGCCCTGAAAAAGAAGCTCGGGCTGACCATCACCTCCGAGAAGGTCGATGGCGGCGCACGTCGCTACCGCATCTGCGACATGCCCGAGGGGGCGGGGCGTTGAGCCCCGCCGACCGCCCGGACCCGCAGCACCGCATCCTCGGGATCGCGCTGCAGCTGGCGGCATATCCCCCGCTCCGCAAGCACGAGCATTCCTACGAGGCCCGCGTGCCATGGCGCCTCATCAAGGAGCTGCGCGAGGCCCTCAGGGACGCAGGGGTGGATTGGCGCGCGGTCCACGCCACGCTCCGCCAAGGGGACGCGTAGATCGGTCAGCCAATGCCCATGAGCCGCCGCCCCGCATTCTGGGCGGCGGTGTCTCATTCTGCGCTTCGGACCCGGATCGCCTCGAACAACCGACGCAGCAGGTAGCCGCGCGCCAGCGAGACGCCAACGAAGGCGAGGCCGATGGTCAGATGCTCCGCAAGCCCCGTCTCGATCCCGAACCACGGGAACACGACGATCTGCGTGGCGATGGCCAGCACATAGCCGACGACGACATTCGTCGCGGCCTCGACCATCGACATGATCCGGCTCTGCTTCACTGCGCGGTACCTCCCGCGGCCGTCACGACGGGGATTGCACCAGCAGCATCACGGTACACGGTCGCAACGTCCACGATGATCACGGTCTCGGGTCGCCGTTTCAGCACCGCGAAGAGATCCGTTTCGGTGACGAGCCCCACGGTCGGACAGGGTTGTTGCTTGCCCCAGTCCGCGCAGAAGAAGGACCTGCCCGAGATGTCGGAGATGTCGTTCATCCCGGCGAGGTCGTCGCGCAGGTCCGAGACGATCAGCGCCATCCCGTCTAACGATAGTGAGTGCTTCCTCAGCATTCTCATGACTGCAAGGCATGCGAGATCGCGCCAATCGAACCGCCGACGCTGACCGGGCCGCACAGCCACGGAAGGTCGGAAATGACCACGCGAGATCCATTGGCTCAGTTCGCCCGTCGTCATGGCGCAGGCGTCGGCGATCTCATGGATCGTCCACGTTCTCATGCCGCCTCATCCATCGGCCAGCAGTTCAGCCGCCAGAGTTCGCAGCGCATGCGCCGCAACCAAGGGGACCACGCCGTTGCCACAGAGGCGAAGCCGGTCCACCCGGTGGGCCAGCCCATCAGCGCCTCGACGAACAGCGGGTTCAAGGTCCGGCGCGGCTCGGAGGTATCGCTGCCAGCCGTCGGCGTCACCAGGACCTGGCGGCCAAGCAGGCCGTTCACCGGCGTGTTGGCGAGGCTCATCGCCCCGTCCTTGTGATCGCGCGCCGTCGGCGTCATCCACATCCCGGCCGCATGGGTCAGGTCGGCTGTCCGCCGGTTGCCCGCGCTCGGCTTGCAGCCATCGTTCGCCATCGGCGTCGGCCAGTCCCGCGCCATCCGGTCCAGACCCTTCTCGTCCTTCCGCTCTCCACCCCGGCTGCGGAAACTGTCGATCTGCGGCGTCGGCCAAAGTGCTGCCGTAGTCGCGAGGTTCATGCCGTGCTGGCCCGCTGTCTGCGACGGCGTCGGCTTCGTCTGCCGGTTCTCGTTGGCGCTGGCGCGAGGCGTCGGCCACAGCCGCAGAAGTTCCGTCCGGTTCCCGCCACTCGACCGGGTGCCAGAGCAGGCGCGTGGGGTCGGCCAGCTCGTCCCCCTCGCGGATGCCGAGGATGAACAGCCGCTCGCGCTTGTGGGGCGCGCCGACCTCCGCCGCCGTGAAGAGGCCTGCCGCAAGGCTGTAGCCCATGCCGACCAGTCCGCTGGCGACTTCGGGGAAGCCGAGGCGGAGATGATGGGCGACATTCTCGAGGAACACGAAGGGCGGTTCGACCTCGCCGATGATGCGGGCGACGTGCGGCCAGAGGTGGCGTGGGTCCTCGACGCCCCGGCGCTTTCCGGCGACGGAGAATGGCTGGCACGGATAGCCCGCAGTGACGATGTCCACCGCGCCGCGCCACGGGCGGCCGTCGAAGGTTGCAACATCGTCCCAGACAACAGCCGGATCCAGGGACGCGTCTTCCATCCGCGCCACGAGAGTGGCTGCGGCGTAGGTTTCCCGTTCGACATGGCCCACAGCACGATATCCGGGGATGGCAATGGCGAGCCCGAGGTCGAGTCCGCCAGCGCCGGAGCAGAGAGAGAGGCCGAAGAGGCATGCGTCTCCGGCCCCGGAAGCGTCTCCGGAGGAAGGTAAAGCCAGGTCATGCATGTCACGCGGCGGTCTGGCGCTTTCGCGCGGGTTCGGGTTCGGCGTCCGTGTCCGGAGTATCGGTGTCGTCGCCCAGCCGCTCGATTCTCACCTGCGCGAAGGTCCGGCCGTCGCTGTCGAGGATCGCCTCACGCCCCGTATCGGCCTGCCAGCGCTCGACGGCGACATCGACATAGGCCGGGCTGATTTCCATCGCGTACACACGGCGGCCGTTGGCCTCGCCCGCCATGATCTGCGAACCGGAGCCCGAGAACGGCTCGTAGCAAAGCCCACCGCGCGCGACGTGCTGGCGCATCGGGATGCCGAAGGCGTCCAGCGGCTTGGGCGTCGGGTGGTCGGGGCGCTCGTCCTTGGCGAAGGACGGCATTTCCCACGTCGAGGGCAGCGTCTGCTCGGCGACCTTCGGCGGGCGGTTCGGGCGGCGCCAACCCATGAAGCAGGGCTCGTGCTTCCACAGGTAATGCGACCGGGTCAGAACCCCGCGGTCCTTCACCCAGATGATCTGCTGGTGCACGAAGGCGCCCGCCTTTTCCCAGCAGGCTTCCAGCATCCCTTGCCGGCGAGAGGCGTGCCAGCAGTACCAGGCGGCATCCTCGGTGATCGCCTCGGCCACGGCCGCGGCGATGAAGCCGTCGTAAAGCTCGGCCCCCTGCGAGCTGTCGTCCCAGGTCGTGCCGTAGGAGGCAGACCAATCCTTGTTGCGGGTCGGATGGTTCGAGCCGTCGTAGTCCACCAGATACGGCGGGTCTGTCGCAAACAGGATCGCCCGCTCGCCGTTCATCAGACGGCGCACGTCGGTCGCGCTGGTGCTGTCACCGCAGAGCAGGCGGTGGTCGCCTAGGATCCAGAGATCGCCCGTGCGCGAGGCCGGGTTGCGCGGGGGCTCGGGGATTGTCACCGGCGGCACGGAGCCCCCGGCGCCACCTTCTTCCCCGTCCCCCTCCGGTACGAAGGCCAGCAGCTTGTCCAACTCGCCATCGGAAAACCCGACCAACGACAGGTCGAAATCCTCGGCCAGCAGGTCGTTCAGTTCTGCCGACAGCAGCGCCTCGTCCCAGGTGCCGAGTTCGGTCAGCTTGTTGTCCGCGATCCGGTACGCCCGCCGCTGCGCCTCGGTCAGATGGCCCAGCACGATGACCGGCGCCTCGGTGAGCCCTAGCTGCGTCGCGGCAAGTACGCGCCCGTGGCCTGCGATCAGTTCGCCGTCCTCGCCGACGAGGCAGGGCACGGTCCAGCCGAACTCGGCCATGCTGGCGGCGATCTTCGCGACCTGGTCTGCGCCATGCGCCTTTGCGTTCTTCGCGTAGGGCTGGAGGCGCGACAGCGGCCACATCTCGATCGCGTCCGGGGCGAAGCTCAGCGTCATGGTGGGCAAGGTTCCTCGATCGGGTGGATGCCGGTGGCTTCCGGACTCCGGATGCCGCGCCGGACTCCACATGGGGTCCAGCGGCCACCAGCGGTGTCCGGTCGGAAGGCCAGCGTTCATTGGTGTTTGCGCGGGGCACTGATGGGTCTGGCTTCCGGGTGGGTTCCCAAAAATCCGGCCCTGTCGCTGGCGATGTCCCGCGCTTCGCCCGCCAGCATACGAAGGTCGCGCAGAAGGAACCGCGAAGTCGGCTGAGGGGGCTTGGCGGGGGCGGACAGCGGCCCGCAAGGAAAGGATCAGCGCCTTTCCTTTTCCAACGACTCTCGCCAACGAAAGGATGGTTTTGTTCGGGGCAGCGCCGCGCGCGCCTCCCCCGAGCTTATCCCGAACCTAGCCCCTGAGCCGCTTTTCTGTCCCGTCGAAAACTGTCCGCCGCACACCTTCTTCGCTGGCGCGCAGAGCTACGCGCCACCGGCCAGCTCGATCACCTTCCGCTTCGACAGGTTGCGGTTGAACCGCCGCCGGTTGAGCCTCAGCGCGATGACGCAGAGCCCATAGAGCCAGTGCTGGTGGGCGGCCGAGCGCTGCAGTCCGACCGTCCAGCAGATGGTCTTCCACCGCTCGCCGTGGGCGCGCATCCAGACGATCTTGCCGTCGACGGGGTCGAGGCAGGCGGTCCAGGTCAGCGTCTCCTCCATCCGGCTGATCGCCTGCGGCGAGGGCAGCACCCGCATGGGCTTCGGCTCCTGGCCCACCTTGTCGGCGAAGGAGTGGATGATCTCGGGCCAGGTGCTGAAGTAGCCCTGCCGTCGCGGCTCGGGCAGGCGCTTGAGCACGAAGGCCGCTTCGGCAAGACGGGCTTCGACGAGAGACGGGGTCCACTTATCCATGGCGCCCTCCCTCGTCGCAGGGGCGCGGCCCGTAGAGCTTTTCGCCCAGCTGGCGAACGAGTTCGCGTTCCGGCCAGGTCAGCCGCGCGTCCTCGAGCGAGACGGCGAGCAGACCCTGCTCGCGCCAGCCTTCGCGTTTCACCTGTTCCGGATCCCGACGATGGCCGCCGTAGCCCTTGGGGTGCAACCTCATGCGACACCCCCGTTCGTCTCGACCGCCCAGAGCAGGAGCGCGATGGCGTCGGCCTCATTGTCGTCGGCGGGGCTGAAGCCCCGGGCCCGCGCGGACGCGATCATCACCTCCTTCGGCGCGTTGCCCTTGCCGGTGGCATGACGCTTGATCGTGCCGACGGGAACGCCGGCATAGGGCACGCCACGCAGTTCCGCCCATGCGGTCAGCGTGGCCATGAGCCCGCCATAGACATGGGCCGCGTCTGTTCCGGCGTGGCGGCGCACCTCCTCGAACCAGATCGCGGCGACCGGCCCCGACAGGCGGTCGATCTCGGTGAGCCAGTTGGTGAAGCGCAGGTAGCGCATGCCGCCACCGTCATAGCGGCCGGACCTGAAGCTCGCAGTCCCGCTGGTGATCAGTCCGTCCGGCGCGCGCAACGCCCAGCCGGTGCAGGTGCCGAGATCGAGCGCGAGAATGCAGCGGTGGAGAGTGGCGGTAGCCATGCGGGGCACCGCGGCGATGTGTGGGGAGCGGTCCATGACGACCTCCTCTTCGATTGAGAGGCCGGGGCGGCACGGCTGCCTGGTGAGGGCAGCACGCGCGCCCGGACCGGGATCGCGAGGTCTGGTCACGGTCACGTTGTCGATGCCGGGAGCGCCCGGCACTTCCTTCAATGGCTTCACCCCGTCCGCTTGAAGGAAGTGGGGCCGCAAGCCATTGGCAGAATGGGTATAAATCTCTTCTTTCAATATTTCAGTTATTTCATGGGGTATGGGTGTGGCACCCCTTCCCATCCACGCGCGCGAGGGTCTCTGCGTGAAATATTGAAAGAAGTCCGCCGCGCCGAATTTCCGTTGCAGGACGAGGGTTTGGGTGGAAACTTCCTTCAAATGAAGGATGGGGGCTGTTGAAGGAAGCATCGTCCCGGCCCTCACCGCAGCGCCCGGAAGCGCATGGCCTTCCGACCCCCGGTCTCCTGCTCGACCGTGACGATGTCTCCGCTCTCGACCAGCGTGAGCAGGATGTCGTCGCGGTCGCGCGCCCGAAGCCATTGCGAGGCGCGGGTCAGCTCGGACTTGGTGACGCCTGCCGACCCCGCCTTGCGAATGATCTCGCGCACCCGCTTCAGATGCGCCTCTGTCTCGGTGTCGGCGACGTGGCGCTCGACGGCGTCGATGGTGCGCCGGGCGAAATGGCGCACGAAATCGATCGCCCAGACAGCATCCTCGAGCCGGATGACGGGATGGACCGCATCCTGCCCCACGGCCAGGACGAGCGCGACCTTGGCCGCGTTTTCCGCGATCCGGGCGAGCATCGGCGTCTGAAATGTGCCGGCCGCGGCCCTGAGCTCGGCGGTGATCTCGTCGCGGAGCGCGTCGAAGCGAAGCTGCGCCTCGTCGTCCATCGGCACGGTCATCGGATCGACCGCGGTCTCTGGTCCGGATGTCCGGCCGGCGAGGTTGCCGCTGGCCTGGCCGCCGCCTTCGGCGAGCCGCTGCAGCCCCTCGATCAGCGGCCGGGGCGATCTCCGGAGCCCGGCGCTACGGTTCTCGTCCGGATAGTCCTCTTCACTCGGCAGGATGATGAGCCGGGCGAGCGAGCCGTCCACCACGTTGGCGCCCTGCAACGCCCCCCAGAAATGCAGCGGCGTCGTCGTGCCGTAGACGCAGAGGCAGGGCTGGACGATGTCGCGCCGCTCGTTCGAGCCGTCCCGGTTCGCGTATTCCGCACCGAGGAAGATTCCGTTGGCCGCGGTGTAGAGCTCGGTCATGTTGTCGAGGATCTCGGTGATGTGGCGCGGGCTGCGCTTCCGGTCGGCCGCCGCCGAGAGGAACATCCCGAACTCGTCGATCTGGAACAGGATCGCGGGCTGCCGGTGCAGCGCGGTCAGGAGCCCCGCGCCGGAGGCGATCTTGTTGCCGCCCAGGTGGTGCGCCAGCCCCGCCGCGAAGAACAGCTCGTTGACGACCTCGCGGGCGTGGTTCTTGCCCGACCCGCTGTCCGCGATGCCGACGATGTAGAGGTTCGTGCGCAGGTCGGTCGTCGTGCGGTAGCGCCGCCCCATCAGCGCGCCGAGGGCGCAGAGGCTGGCGCCCACCGCGAGAAGCGGCTGCGGTCTGCGCGCCGTGTCGATCATGTAGCGCGCGAGATCGCCGACCAGCCCGCCCGGGATCGTCAGCGTGAACGACGGCGCAGGCGGGAGGATCGGCATCGGGGCTTCGGGTTGGGCGAGCCGCGCAAGGAGGCCGGCTGCGGGATGCTCGTCGCTCGCGCAAACCTTCTGACTGCCGTCGAGCAGGAGGTTGGGATCGGGGCGCCAGCCCTTCTCCATGGCGAGGTGATAGATCGTGCCGGCGCCGATCCGCGCGGGCTTGAAGCTCGTCCATGCCTTCGCCGTCGCGGCCGGGTCGTTCTTGGCCGCCTGCGCCGACCAGTCGGCGAAGAGCGTCGCGCCCTCCTCGACCAGGGCGCCCTTCAGCGCCATGCCGATGCGCATCCAGCTGTCATAGTCGAGCTCGGCGTTCGGCAGCCAGACGAGCGCGCTCCGGATCGCCGCCAGCGTGCCGGCCTGTGCGTGGGCCGGCAGACAAGGGTGCCCGGCCCGGTTCACCCCCTTCGGCCCGAGGCTCTTCGGGCGCATCTCGGGCGGAATCAGCGCCAGCGCCTCGTCGAGGAACGCTGCCGCCCGGCCGGCGTCGATTTCGGGCAGGCTCTCGATGTCGAGATCCGCGAGCCCCTCGTCCGGCCAGGCATAGGGCTGGCCGGTATCGGGATGCTTGGCATAGGCCACGAACTGCTGTCCGAGGCAGAGCATCTCGAGCGGCGCGCGCCGGATCCCGGCGAAGGGCTCTCGCGTGCGATAGACCAGCAGCCGCTTCGGTGCCTTGCCGATCCTGAGCGCGGGCGTGTCGCCCAGCCGCTCGCGGGCCAGCCGCTCGATGTCCAGCGCCAGATCACCATCCTCCGCGATGTCGATGTCGAGCGCGGCGACCGCGCCGCCGACGATCCCGACGCCGCAGTCGGGCCAGCTGGACCAGGTCGTGACCTCGAGTTCGGTCGTGGCGCGGCTCCCATGCCGGTTCCATTGCGGGTAGTCGTGCCAGACCGCGCGGGCGAACTGGCCTGGTTTCTTGGTGCCGGGCGCGATCGGCAGGATCGCGTAGCCGTTGGTCACGAGGCGCGCGCCCACGCGCGCCATCCACGAGGTGTCCGCCATCAGAAGGGCACCTCCGGGATCATACCGTCGAGCCGCGCGCGGTCCTTCGCCGCCATCTCACGCAAGGCATCGCAGTAGCCGGTGACGATCACCTCGACGAAGCTGTCCCACTCCTCCTCGCTGAGCAGGGCAAGATCAGTCCGGCCGAGGCTGTCGAGATAGGCGCCACCGGCCTTGCCGCCCTCGACCATGGCCGCCGTCTCATTGGGGGTCGGATCGATCATGCCCGACCTCCGGTGGCAGAGGTCCTGGCAAGCCCGGCTGCAGAGGTCTCTGCGGCTCGTGTCGCGCCGTGGGTCGGAGACGCGGAAGCGCGCGTCGAACCAGCCCCAGCCGCGGGGTTCTCGATGGCAGACGGCGCAGAGCCCGGCACGGCTGTAAGACATGGGGCGAACCTGTAGGCGGTGATTTCGGTGAAGCGGCCCGCGGAGCGGACGGCGATCTCGGTCGGGCGACGCAGCCGGTCCGCCAGCAGGAGCGCCTCGTGGACGGACTCGGGCACTTCCAGCTCTGGCGCCCGCTCGCGCCACCAGCTCGCGGCCTTCCGGCGCGGATAGCCCTCGTGTTCGAAGCAGACCCATTCCGTGTGGAAGGCGAGACCGCAGCGATAGGTGACCTTCAGCGAGACCCGCCCGCTCCGCTTCTCGTGACGGCTGTAGGTCACGTCCGTGACGGCGACCCATTGCGGCTTGCCGGTCGACAGCACCTCCAGCGTCGAGGCGGTCGGCTCGAGCTTCACCTCGCGACCGGGGAACTCGAAGCCGCAGCCGGGGCATTCGAGGGCGGCGATGGCCACGATGGTCCCGCATTCGGGGCAGATCTTGGTGGGTGGCGGCCCGTCGCCCGGACCACCCGGCCGTTTCGGCCGCACCAGATCGATGGGGCCATGCCGGCGGACATTCCCCGCGAAATCGAGAACGAGGCAGTTCTCCTTGCCCTCGGCAAGCCGAGTGCCCCGACCGGCCATCTGGACGTACAGCCCGGCCGACTTGGTGGGCCGCAGCATCGCGATCAGGTCCACGGCCGGCGCGTTGAAGCCCGTCGTCAGCACGCCCATTGAGGCCAGCGCCCTGATCTCGCCGCGCTTGAAGGCGGCGATGATCGCGTCACGCTCGTCCTTCGGCGTCTTGCCGAAGATGATGGCGCAGCTGACCCCGCGGCGGCGGAACTCCTCGGCGACATGGGTGGCGTGGCGGACGCCCGAGCAGAAGGCGAGCCAGGACCGGCGCGTCTCGCCATGCGCGATCACCTCGGCCACGGCCGCGCGCGTGATGGCGTCCTGGTCGACCGCGTCCTCGAGATCGCGCGCGATGAACTCGCCGCCCCGCGATCCCACGCCCGTCACGTCGAGGCGGGTCTTCGTCTGTTTCGAGATGAGCGGGGAGAGATAGCCCTGATCGATCAGGTCGCGGACCGAGACCTCGTGGGCGATGTCGGTGAACAGCGCATTCTCGCCCTCGTGCAGCATGCCGCTGTCGAGCCGGAACGGCGTCGCCGTCAGCCCGATCACCTTCAGCGCGGGGTTGATCGCCTGCAGGTCATTGAGGAAGCGGCGATACATCGTGTTCGACCGGCCGGGGATCAGATGGGCCTCGTCGATCAGCACCAGATCGGCATGGCCGATGCGCGGCGCCTTGTCGTGGATGGACTGGATGCCGGCGAAGAGAATCCGGGCCCGCGCATCGCGGCGGCCGAGTCCGGCCGAGTAGATGCCCGCCGGCGCCTCGGGCCAGAGCCCCAGCATTTCGGCATGGTTCTGCGCGATCAGCTCGCGGACATGGGTGACGACGAGCACGCGCTGGTCGGGCCAGGCCTTCAGCACGCCGTGGATGAAGGCGGCCATGACGAGGCTCTTGCCGCCGGCCGTGGGGATCACGACGAGCGGGTTGCCGCTCTCCTTCTCGAAATAGCCGTAGATCGAGGCGATCGCGGCCTGCTGGTACGGGCGCAGGGTCAGCATGCGGCGGCCTCCTCTTTGCGGGCGTCGTTGGTCCAGGCCGCGCCGTCGCGCATGCGGTAGGAGACGAAGTCCTCGCCTGCGTCGCTCACCTCGCCGGGGACGAGATCGGGGATGAACAGGTGCCGGGGGCAGGCTCGGCGCTGGTCGGAAGGATCGAGCAGCCGGTCGTGGCGCGCGCAGTGCCAGCCGCCTTCGGTGGGCGTCGAATGCAGGCAGGACCGGCAGGTGACAGCCGCGGCGTCCTCACCGTGGCAGAGCCCGTGGTGGTCGCAGAATCGGCACTCAAACCAGGCGGGATCCGCGCTGATCCGCTCGGGCGGGTGCTGGGCGAAGATGATCCGGCGCGCCTTTTCCAGCAGGCGCTCGCCCGTCTCGGGGTCGGCCGGGACGCGCTCGATGTGCAGCGCGTCCGTGTCCTTGCAGACCGCGACGTAGAGCGCCCGCGTGATGCCCGTCAGGTGCATGTACACCTGCATCTGCGCGGCGTGCTGGGGCTTGGCGAGCGCAACGCCCTTGGCGATCAGCTCGGCAAAGCTCTTCGCGGAATGCGTCTTGAACTCGACAACGTGCCAGGTCTTCGGCGCCTCCAGGAGCCCGAGGGCGACGGCGTCGAGCGAGCCGCCGAAGTGCCCGCCATGGGCCTCGACGCGGAACTGCCGCCCGCTCTCGGGGTCGACCTCCAGCACCGTCGCGCCGGTGGCGCGCAGGTCGCGAACGAGCCGGGCCTCCTCCAGCTGGCCGGTCTCGAACAGCCGCAGGATGCGGCCCGTGTGCCGCGCGGGCGTCGCCCAGCGGAAGTCGTACCAGAGCGCGCGGGCGCAGGACTTGCCGATCAGCGAGCCGCCGAGGTGGTCGCGGAAGCCGTCGCCCTGCCGCGCCTCGTAGGAGGCGTAGATCGCGGACAGGGTCGGCGTCGGGGGCTCGGGAAGCTCGGCCATCAGCACGCCTCCTCCCGCTCGAGCCGCGCCCGCGCCTCCGCCAGCACCGCGGTCCAGGCGGCACTGTCATGGCGTTCGCGCAGGACGGCGATGATCATGTCCTTGAGCCGTTCGCGCCGGCGGCGGCCACCCTGACGAGCGACGATCTCGGCGCGCTCGCGGTTGAGGTGGCGCAGCGCCGTGCGCGCGCGGTGAAACCAGTCGGGGTCGATCGGCTTGGCCGTCCGCTGCCGCGTGAGATCGGCGGTCGCGATCTGCGTGCGGATCTTCGCGATGGCGTCCTCGATCTCGATCAGGCGGCGGGTGTCGTCAGGCAAGCCGGGGGCGTTCGCGGCCACGCAGGCCGCGTCGATGGTGTTTGTCATGATCGGTCTCTCGGGTCTCGCGATGTCCGGGCCGCAGCGAGTTTCAGCCCGCCGCGGCCGATTGCGTCAGCTCTTGCGGTTCCAGGGCGCGGTGGCCGGGCGGGCGGGCGCGCTGGCCGACTGCGTCGCGGCGGGCTTGGGCGGGATCGCCTGCACCGGGGCCTCCGGCACCAGGTAGCGGATCGTGTTGCGCTCGCCGTAGCCGTCCTTCGGGGGCTTCACCCCGACCTGGATCGTCATCGGGATCAGGTGCAGCTCCTCGCTGTCGTTCACCTGCAGCTTGCCCGTGGCGTGGCAGATCGCCGACAGCGTGCGCTGCGCGATTTCCACCGTGGTCGGGTTGGCGTTCACCAGGTTCAGCTGGTCGAAGACCTTGCGGCCCTGCTGCGGCCCCTCGAGGATGTCGAGCATAAGCCAGAGATACTTCCCCATCCCGTTCTTCGTAACGCGCATCTCGCTCTCGACGATCTGGGCGCGGTACTTGCCCGCGGGCAGGATCTCGTAGGCGGTGGTGGGCTCGATGCCGGCGGCGTCAAAGGCGGTGTCGAAACGTGCCATCGTGCTGTCCTTTCAGTCTTGATCAGGCGGATTGGGTCATGGCGCCGAGGAACTCCGACCATTGGAGCGGCAGGGTTTCCGGCAGGCCGTAGCGGTTCTTGGCGAGGAAGGCGGGGCGCTCCTCGGTGTGCATGACGCGAGCACCGGACCCGAGCGCCCGGGTGACCTTCTTGTTGAAACCCACGTCGGACTTGCTGACCGAGATCCGGTAGTTGGCGAAGAGCACCACGTCCGAGTGCTCCTGCAGCAGCGCAGACGCGCGGGCCTGCAGCTTGATCACATACCGGTCGTAGGGTTCGTGCTCGGGGCTGTCGAAGCGCTTGATGTCGGTGTGGGCGATCTGGATGACCGCCATGCCCTTCCGGTCGCGCAGCGCATTCAGCTTGTCGATGTATTCGCGCCAGATGTTCAGCGCCTCGGCGTAGCCCTTCCCGAAGCCGGGGCTTTCGATCGATTGCCAGCCGTTGCGCTTGCAGGCCTCGGCCCAGATCAGCGGTTCCAGCCAGTCCACGCTGTCGACAACCACCGTCGCATGGTCGTGGTCCTCGCCCAGCAGGGCGTCGAGCGCCTCGGCGACCTCGGCATAGCTCGTCGCCAGCGGGAAATGCGGCACCTGCAGCTTGCCGAGACCGTCCTCGGTAAGGACGAACACGGGCCTGTCTGCAGAGGCGGCAAAAGTGGATTTGCCGATGCCGGCAACGCCGTGGACCAGCACGCGTGGCGGGCGAAGCATCGTCGAGGTGCGCAGGGAAGCGAGCGAGATGGCCATCAGCGCACCTCCTCGCCGAGCAGCAGCCGGAACTTCGGCTTGCCGGTACGAACCGTGCGCGCAGGCGCGAACTCGTCGCGGATGTCCCTGGGCCAGGCGGTGTACTTGCGTTCGGAGACGCTGAGCGCGAGGTCGACATACTCGCCGGGATCAGCGCCATCAGCCAGAATCCGCCCGACCAGTGCGGCGAGCAACGATTGGTCCCAATCGACGCGCTTGGGGAGCTCCGCGACCACGGTGATCGGGCCGTCCTGCAGCCGAACGGTGCCGGTGTCCTTGCCGAGACCATGGCGGTCCTCGGCGGCGGAGGCGGCGTAGCGCACCTCCAGGGCGGTGGCGAAGCGCGCGGTGAGGGTTTTCACGTGCCTGGCTGCAGCATCGATCTCGTGCTGCATGGCGGCGAGCAGCTCGACCGGAAGCTGGGCGATCTCGCCTGCCGTCAGGTTGATCAGTTCGTCGATGCCAGGCGTGTTCTGCGGGAAAGACATGTGGGTCTCCGTGATGGGAATGATGTCAGGCGGCCTTGAGCAGGCGCATCGGGACGGCGACGCCGGGAGGCTCCGGCCTCGGGCGGGCGACCGCGACGTAGGCAAAGTGGTCGGGACCGAGCCGGGCCTGCACGAGATGGACGAGGTCGCTCTCGGCCGCCCGCAGAGCGGCGGCAGCGAGTTTGCGCAGCTCCGCCTGGCGTTTGACGCCGAGCTTCAGGCCGGAGCCGATTGTGTCGACGGCCAGAAAGCCGCGGTGATAGACCAGCGCCTCACCCGGAGCGGCCTGCGCAATCCAGGCTGCAAAGCTCACCTCGTCGAGCGGGGGACCGCCGGCGCCGAAGATCGAGACGGCGTCGGTCACGGGGATTGCGAAATGACGGGCCATCATTCCGCGCCCTGCTCGGTGGTGCTGTGGCGCTGGCGGGCCTGCTCATAGGTCAGCACATCCTCGAGACGGTAGACCACTCGGCCGCCGATTTTCAGGAAGGCTGGCCCCTCCCCGGTCCAGCGCCAGCGTTCGAGCGTGCGCGCCGATATGGTCCAGCGCGCGGCGAGTTCGGTCTGGTTCAGGCGGGTTTTGGTCTGCATCGCTTTCTCCCGGTGTTCCGTTGGGAGAGAGATGCACGACACCATGGGTGGATGTCGTCGGGATCAGCGTGGGATGCGGAGGGGGATGAGTGAAGCCAACAGATGACGGGGGAAAAACCGGTCGGGACGATCGTCATCCCCTTCCATCCCCCTCCCCATCCCCCAGCTCGTCCCACGGCGGGGGTCCGGAAGGGGAAGGCCGGCGCGGACGATGATTCGAATCAGGACTCAGCGAGGCGATAGGCACCCCGGCCATTCGACTCGATCAGCAGCGACCAGTTCTGCTTCGACTTGAAGATGTCGGACATCTTCAGACTGCGCGATCCCGCCGCCGCAAGCACGACCTTCCCGCTCTGCCAGGGCTCGCCCCGTGACGCCGCTGCGTGCAGGATCCGCACCACCTGCGCCTGGATCGGTCCCAGCCGGAACTCCCGACCGTTGCAGCGGACGATCTGGTAGTCGGCGGAAGCGTGAAAACCACCGTTTCGCCCGACGCCGGCCGCCGCGCCAAACCCAATTTCCGCTTCGAGCCGGTCGCGTTCCTCACGCCTCAGCACCAGGTCCAGCTTGTGGATCATCAGCTGCTCGCGCGATCCCCAGAAGCAGGCATAGCCCGCGCCCCGCTGCGAAAGTGGCAGACGCTGACTTCGCCGACCCGGAAGAGCTGGAAGACGTCCCTAACATGCAGGTCGAGCAGACCGTTGAACAAGGACCGCTCGCAGGGAATCGCGAAGCAGCGGCCATCGTCGGTTTCCTCGTAATCGCCGAACTCGATCGGCAGGTTGAGGATCCGGATCGAGAGACGGAGTTTGTCGTTCTCCGCAAGGTAGATGAGGTCGGACTCGGAGATGGACCAGCGCTCGAGAATCTCGGAGAGCGTGAAATAGAGCTTGTCGATGTGCATCTGCTCCCCTTCGGTCCTTGCACCACATGTTCCGGTTGTGTTCTAACTTGCTTGACGTGTCCTCATCAATCCTGTTTGATCCAACAAGATCCTCAGGCAGGTGAGACACGATGCCCGAGCACCATACGCTCGCCGACCGCCTCAGGGCGCGCGCCTCGCAGCTGGGCCTCGCTCCCGCTCATGTCGCGGAGCTGGCTGGGGTGAACCGCTCCTTCGTCTACGACATCCTGCGCGGACGCTCGGCCCGTCCCGGTCTCGACCGTCTCGCCGGGATCGCCCGTGTGCTGAAGGTGGATCGGGACTGGCTGATCCACGGCATCGGCGAGGTGGAGGGCGCCTCACCGTTCGTCGAGAACCCGGACGATACATTCGTGGCGATCGCGCATGCCACGCCGCGGCCGTCGATGGGGGGCGGTGCGGTCGTGACCGATGACAGCGACACGCCCGGCCGGGCCTATCACTTCCGACGATCCTGGATCCGGCACAACCTGAAATCCACCCCGTCCCAGTTGCGCATCATGCATGTGCAGGGCGACAGCATGGCGCCGACGCTGCTGAGCGGCGACACGGTGCTGGTAGACATGACGCGCCGTGCCCCCAACCCACCGGGCATCTTCGTGCTGGACGACGGCATGGGGCTGGTCGCCAAGCGGCTCGAGCACATCCCGAATAGCGACCCGCCCGGCGTGCGCATCATCTCCGACAACCCTCACTACAGCCCCTATGAACGCACCTCCGAAGAGGTCAACATCATCGGACGGGTTCGCTGGTATGGCCGGGAAATCTGAGCGCCCACGGACATCCGCCGCCGGAGGCGGTGAATGAAGTCACAGGCCGAGAACCCGACCGAGGTGCTCGCCGGCCTCGTGGAGCGGGTGACCTACCACAACAGCGAGACCGGATTCTGCGTGCTGCGCGTGAAGGCACGGGGGCATCGGGATCTGGTCACGACGGTCGGACACGCCGCGATGATCTCGGCCGGCGAGTGGATCACCGCCTCCGGGAGCTGGCTGAACGACCGCAATCACGGCCTGCAGTTCAAGGCGCATTTCCTGAAGACATCGGCACCGTCGACCATCGAGGGCATCGAGAAGTACCTCGGCTCGGGCATGATCCGCGGGATCGGACCCGTCTATGCGCGGCGACTGGTGAAGCAGTTCGGGACAGACGTATTCGACATCATCGAGGCGACCCCCGAGCGCCTGCGCGAAGTCGAGGGCATTGGCCCCGTCCGCGCTGCCAAGATCACGTCAGGGTGGGCGGACCAGAAGACCATCCGGGAGATCATGGTCTTCCTCCATCAGCATGGAGTGGGTACCGCGCGCGCCGTGCGGATCTTCAAGACCTATGGCACGGATGCCGTGCAGGTCATGAGCGAGAATCCCTACCGGCTGGCCAAAGACATCCGCGGCATCGGGTTTCGGACGGCTGACACGATCGCCGACAAGCTCGGGATCGAAAAGACCGCGATGATCCGGGTGCGCGCCGGGATTTCCTACGCGCTGACCGAGGCCATGGGAGACGGCCATTGCGGCTTGCCCCGCGCAGAGCTGATCGGCCTGGCAGAGAAACTTCTCGAAGTCCCCGCGCCGCTGATCGAGAGCGCCCTGCTCGAGGAACTCGCCGAAGAGACGGTCACGGCCGACAGTGTCGGGGAAGCGGACTGCATCTTCCTGACGAGGCTCTACCTCGCCGAACGTGGGATTGCCGAGCAGCTGAAGCGCATCCGCGCCGGCAACTTGCCCTGGACCGAAATCGATGCCAACAAGGCGCTTCCGTGGATCGAACAGAAGACGGGTCTCACGCTCGCAGCCAGCCAGGCCGAGGCGATCCGGCTGGCGCTTCGGTCCAAGTCGATGGTAATCACCGGCGGTCCCGGCGTCGGCAAGACGACCATCGTGAATTCCATCCTGCGCATTCTGGCGGCCAAAGGCGTCAGGCTCCTGCTCTGCGCGCCTACAGGCCGAGCCGCCAAGCGCATGACGGAAGCCACCGGCATGGAGGCCAGGACCATCCATCGGCTGCTCGAGTTCGACCCCAAGGCGTTCGGCTTCAAGCGGGACCAGGACAACCCGCTCGACTGCGATCTGTTGGTGATTGACGAAAGCTCGATGGTGGATGTGATGCTGATGCAATCGCTCCTGAAGGCTGTGCCGAGCAATGCCGCGCTTCTGATCGTGGGCGACATCGACCAGCTGCCCTCCGTCGGCCCCGGCCAGGTCCTGGCGGATATCATCGCCTCAGGCGCGGTGCCGGTGGTGCGGCTGACCGATGTGTTCCGCCAGGCGGCCCAGAGCAAGATCATCACGACGGCGCATGCCATCAATGCCGGGCACATTCCGGATCTGTCACCCCCCAGTGATGCGGCGGATTTCTATTTCGTCCCAGCGGCGGATCCGGAAGAGGCGGTGGCCCGGATCGTCGAGCTCGTCGCCAGGCGCATCCCGCGCCGCTTCGGCTTCGATCCGATCAGGGATATCCAGGTCCTGTGCCCCATGAACCGTGGTGGCGTGGGCGCCCGTTCCCTCAACATCGAGTTGCAGGCGGCCCTTAACCCGGCTGGTGACAAGCGCGTCGAGCGATTTGGCTGGACCTTCGCGCCGGGCGACAAGGTCATGCAGATCGAGAACGACTACGACAAGGACGTCTACAACGGGGACATCGGCATGATCGACGATGTCGACCTCGACGAGGGCGAACTCTCCGTGAATTTTGACGGTCGCTCAGTGACCTTCGCCTTTGGCGAGCTTGACACGATGGTGCCAGGCTATGCGGCAACCATCCACAAGAGCCAGGGATCGGAATACCCGGCCGTAGTCATCCCGGTCATGACGCAGCACTACGCCATGCTGCAGCGCAACCTGATCTATACCGGCGTCACGCGCGGCAAGAAGCTGGTCGTGCTGGTCGGCCAGAAGAAGGCCGTCGCAATTGCCGTGAAGAACGTCTCGGGTCGCCGGCGCTGGTCGAAGCTGGCGGAATGGCTGACATCGGGATATCGTGCCTGAGCGCGCCCGGCCGCGCTCTCACCTCCCAAGGGCGAAAGCATGTCGAAATTCGAACACCTCTGGCGCGAACAGTGCGAGGCTGCGGAAACGGTCAAGACCCGCTATGGGGAGCAGGCAGCTTTCGATTACCTGGTGGGCGAGAAGCTTCTGAACTTCGTCTCCGCCGCAAAGGATCGTCCGGAGTTCGCGGCCCAGCTTCCCGCATTTGTCGCAGGGGTCAGACAGTTGTTCTCAGGCGACGCGATGGCATCGTATCTTGAGACCCTCGAGGTGCGGCTCGTCGAAAAGACGCACGACGTCGACGATGCCGATATGGAGATCCTCGGTGCCGACACCAGCGACCTCGAATGCCTGCGTCAGATCGCCGATCTGTTGCGCACACCAAGCCTGGGCACGGCGTGATGGAAAACGCTTATCTGCCATGTGCTTGATTACTCAGGCATTCGTGCCCTCTTGCTTCCGCAGTGCCGGCCCCTGAAACGAAAAAACGCCCGCGAGATTTCTCTCCGGGCGCAACTCTGCGATGATTTGAACATGCGTCAAGAGGGGCTGGGTTGTCAATCTTTATCCAGGCTATGGACATCAGCGTCTCCAATATGCCCCTCTTTATCATGAGAAAATTTGGTCACGGTCCGCATTCTCTGCTGGGCCTGGTGTCGATTGAGGGACAGAATGCATAGCAGCGCGCGACAACTGCCAATACGCCACCTCTCGGTTCGACTGCCTTGGCACGACAGCGGCTGGACTGGAACCATCTGCAATGCGCCATCCAAGAACAGTTGGTGCATGATCCTCAAGCGGATCCGAGAAGAGCGCGAGGTAGTTGCCGAGGAAGCAGTCGCGGGCCGAGCTTGGGCTGATCTTAGCGAGGCTGAACTACCGGCATGCCTCGCGGAGCGCGGGGCACCTCTGAACGCCATGGCCTATTCCCTTCGCAGCCGCCATCCGTTCGCCGGCTCCTCGGCCACGACCCACGGCCATTTCGCCGAGAACGAGTTTCGCCTGCCTCCATACAGCGTGCAGACCATTCCATTTCGTTGGACTCGCAAGGAAGACGCACAAGCCATCGCCGACGAGCTCGCCCTACCCTTCGACCTTGCGCGCGAACCGCAGCTGGCGTTCGAGACGGTCTGGGTCAACGATTTTGTCAATCAGCAGATAATTCTGGACACGTTCTTCAGTGCGCTGGCACCTGAGAGGTCGCTCGTCTTTCTATACACCAAACGCACACCATTGACCGATGACCCCCGCCGCGTACTGGTCGGCGTCGGACGCATCACCTCAGTTGGGCCCGCGCAAGAGCATGCTTACAGCGGCGACGCGGGTGGAAAATTGCGCGGCCTTATGTGGGAACGACCGGTTTCTCACTCGATCCGTCCTGACGGCTTCGACGGCTTCGTGCTTCCCTACCAGCAACTCTTGGCTTTGGCAGAGCGCGATGGGAATATCGACCCATCAGAATTCGTCGCTTTCGCGCCTGACGAAGGCTTCGAGGCGTTCAGCAATGTTGCAGAGCACGTCGACCACGACCTTGCCATAGCGAGCCTTCTTTCGCTAGCAGACAAGGTGCGCGTCATCGCCAAGCACATTCCAGGCGCATGGGACCGTCACCTCGAATGGATCTCCGAACGTCTTTCGGAGCTGTGGCAGCTACGTGGGGCGTTTCCGGGGCTCGGCAGCGCGCTGCACGCGTTTGAAATCCGCTATGGGACGTTGCTCGCGATGGACCTCGCCCAGAGATACTCCGTCGACGGACGATGGACGGAAGATCCGTGGGCGCTTGTTTCGCGCGCATTCGCGGATCCGACCGCGGTTCTGTCTCCTCAGGTCGCCTCCCACATACAGCCGTTCGACGGGAAGCGGCTATCTGCCCTGCCCCAAGAGCGATTGGAGCTCTTGAAGCTCTTGTCCAGATTCGGCCTGACGATCGAACAGGCGTCTCGCTTCTTCAACACCGAGAGCAGAGAGCGTCTAACCGACGAGGATATCCTCCGGAACCCTTACCGGCTTTTCGAGACCGACAGACACAGGCTCGATGCGGTAACGATCGGAACCATCGACCGCGGCATGTTTCCCGATCAGTCGGTGCGCGAGGCGTTCCCATTGCCGGAAATCAGCCGCCTCGAAGGCGACCAGGACCCGAGGAGAGTTAGGGCGCTGGCGGTCCACGTCCTCTCAGGTGCGGAGGCGACAGGCCATACTCTGCTACCGGTCGACCAGGTTCTCGAAAGCATCCGTGAACTCGAGCTCGACCCGCCTTGCCGGCCGAGCACGGACTTACTGCCGCTGTTGAACCCAGTCATGGCGCCTGAGATCGTCGATGCATCGTTGTCGAACGGAACGCGCGCTTGGCAGTTTGGCGAGAGACGCAGGATCGACGATCTCTTGCGGCAGCAGGTGAGCCGACGGAGGAAGGGCCGGCGCCATGACACCGGACACGCATGGCGACACCTTGTCGATAAATCTCTAGGCGACATGCCCGAAGACCACGACGAGGCCGCGATCGAGGAGCTTGCGAGGACCGAAAAGGCAGCCGCGCTCCAAGAACTTTTCTCGGCGCGGTTCTCGCTGCTGCTGGGCCCTGCTGGAACAGGAAAGACCCGGCTACTCCAGATGCTTTGTGACCTACCGGAGGTGCGCGGCGACGGAATCCTCCTCTTGGCACCGACAGGCAAGGCGCGAGTGCAGATGCAGAGGAACATTGAAGGGCTGAAAGCTCTGACCATCGCACAGTTCCTGTTGCCAGCTCGCTTCAACCCGGAAACACAGCAGTATCGACTCGCGGACGCCCCAAAGGTCGAGAGCGCTGGGACCGTGGTCATCGACGAAGCCTCGATGGTCACGGAGGACATGCTTGCCGCAGTCTTCGACGCGCTCAAGGGCCCGAAGCGGATCATCCTCGTAGGGGACCATCGACAGCTCCCACCTATCGGTGCCGGTCGGCCTCTGGTAGATCTGGCGAGAGAATTTAGGCCGTGGGACGAGGATCGGGAGCCCCCTTTCCCCCGTGTGGGGCCAAGCTACACAGAGTTGACTGTGCATCGCCGACAGACCGGCAAAGGCAAAGCGGGTCGCGACGATCTACTCTTGGCATCGTGGTTCACCGACGAAGCGCCAGATCCCGGAGCGGACGAGATCTGGGCGCGCATGGCCCTCGGCAAGACCGACGGACATGTCGAAGTTCGCCGCTGGCAGACAGATGAAGAACTGAAGGATGCGCTCCTGGAGGCGCTCGTCCGACACGTCCCCGAGATAGAACATCACGAAGATGAACGCGGCTTTGGTATCTCGTTGGGAGGCGAAGGAACCGACAAGGGCGTTTTTTTCAACTCGACATGGGCTGAACGGAACAGGAGCGGTTCCGCTGCGCGATGCGAAAGCTGGCAGCTCCTTACGCCTGTTCGTGGAAAGGGGTACGGCGTTGAAGAACTCAATCGTTTCCTGCACGAACGTTTTCGGAAGCAAGCGCTTAGGTTTGCGGAAGGCCGTCGGCCCCGCACGCCGCGCCCGAACGGCGCGGAGCGGATAATCTACGGCGACAAGGTCATTTCAACTACCAACAAGAAGCGCAGCGTCCTCGGCGGTCGGAGAGAGCTGGTTTCAAACGGAGAAGTAGGAATTGTCGTTGGTCGAACCGAATTCAAGAAACAACAATACAACACGCCTGAGAGACTGGAAGTCGAATTTCGCACCCAGCCAGGCAACACGTTCGTCTATTGGCCCGGCGACTTCGGCGACGACGGAACGGTCGTACTGGAGCTCGCCTACGCACTCACCGTGCACAAGAGCCAAGGGAGCCAGTTCAAACAGGTGTTCGTCGTCATCCCGCAGCCGTGCTTCATTTTGGGGAGAGAGTTGATCTACACGGCTCTGACGCGCCAAGTCGACCGGGTTGTGCTTTTCGTTCAGGGTCAACCGTCCGATCTTCGGGCCTACACTTCAGCGAAGTACTCGGAGGTGGCGCGGCGCTACACGAACCTGTTCGCTGACCCTGACATGCTCGCCGATCCGAGCGGCACATTCCTCGAACGTCGCCTAATTCACCGGACAGCCAGAGGCGAGTTGGTCCGCTCAATCTCCGAGGTGGTCGTCGCCGATGCGCTTAATGCCGAGGGCATCGACTATCACTACGAGAAGGGTTTACGCGGTGCAGACGGTGTCGAGCGCTATCCCGACTTCACGGCGGAAGACCCGGCGTCAGGTGTAACGGTATACTGGGAGCATCTTGGGATGCTGTCAGACCCGACGTACGCGAACAGGTGGGAGAAGAAGCTCAAGTGGTACAACGAGGTGATGAAACTCGAACCGAACGGTCCCGAGAACAAGAAGGGTGAGCGGCTCGTGACCTCGGAGAACCGCATGGACGGCGCAATCGACTCCGCACAGATCCGGCAGCAGGTACGCGATGTGTTCGATCTTTGAGGTATTCGCGAAGGGGGCGCATGGAAGCGCACCCGAATCGCCGCTTTTGGTTTTCGAGGCGATATGAAGGACTTCGCGCCCTCTTGCTTCCACAGTGCTTCCACGGGTGTTGGAAACGCAAACGCCGCCCCGGAGGGCGGCGTTCAAGCGTTTGATAACGCGTATGATTTTGGTTGCGGGGGTAGGATTTGAACCTACGACCTTCAGGTTATGAGCCACCTGCAGCAGCTTAACGAGCTTTCTTTGATTTCAGAGACTTACCACACAAGCCTTTGAAATGGCGAATTACTTCGAGGGGAACCAGCGCGCGTCGCCGTCATTCGACGACTTCAACTGTTGCCAAGGCAGCGCTCGCGGGTTGACCAGACGTTGACAAGGTCGCGCGATCATCAGTTCGGGATAGCAGCCAGAGCACAGCGCACTAACAGCCTAACCGTACATCGACATGCCGAGGTCGCTGTATATGAGCTGCAAATCCTGATCTGGGATTGGACAGTTTACGGAAGCAGTCATCGGCTCGATACCAACCTTGAAGTAGACCAAGAGGATTGTCGGAAGTTTGAATATCGGATGCAGTTCCATATGCTCAGCAATCCGGCTGCCGATCCATCGCTTGTCCGAAAGCCATGTGGTAAGATCTTCGAGCGCAACGTCGGCAGCGTACCGGTCCAGAATTAGCCCATCGAGCGGCGTGTTGCCATTTCCAGGGTGATGAGCAACAATATCAATGTACTGTTCTGACAGATGCCGCACTGTATTCTTCAGCGGATCGACTTGCTCAGCGATAAGCTTATTCAGTTGGCTGAAATAGTCCGCCGTTGCTTCGATTAACGCCATGCTCTTGGCGGCTGCGCGCTTCATACTTGAAGTCGTTTTGATCGACGGCTTGTACAGTGTGTCGTGAGTGATCTCACTGTGGGCATGCTGTAAAAGCGTCCGCACTTGCACTTCGCAGGGGATATTCTCCGGGAGTTCAGTACCATCCTCAAAAAACAGTCCTAGCTTCGATCGCACGACGAAGTGAACAGACTGATAGACGAACTCATACGGATGAAGCTCTCGCTCGGCCTCGTGATCTCTCGCACGAACTGCGGTCCAAAACTCAGTCTCAGTTTCAATGGCCTGCGCCATCATCCGCACATCTTCGTCAAGGAGGAGAACCAGCCTGACACCGACCTTATCTTCTATGTCATTGAAAGGATCGAGATAGTTTTTCTCAGGTCGAAAGAATGCCTTTTGGAGAAGGGACTGATCGTCCTTCAAACGTGGCTGTGTAGGGATGCGCGAAAAATGCCCTGCTTGGGACGCCGGGACGCGTGACGCAATAAGTTGATGCAGCCGCTGGAGAACCAAATCTCCCCAGCGGCGGTAGGCAGGCTTTGCAGCCTGCCAGAGATCCATAAAGTCTTGTTCCCTGCTCGTCATGTCTCTCTGACGAATGGCTCGCTAATCGTGATCACTGTTTTTTCTGCTCCAGCTGAGCCGTCTTCTGGTGGCAAAGTGTCGATGGTCACTCTTCCATCAGCAATAGCTTCAGGTGACGCGGAAAACTCTATATCGGTCCCATATTTGAACTTACGGCGGCGGAGGCGAGTAGTGAGCTCGGCGGTATCCCTTCGAATAGCCCGTTCTGGAAACTGCTTGCTGACCATGAAGCCGCGATAGTTGTCTCTGATTTCCAGCGGCACATGTCGATCCGCGAACTCTTCCACCGTGAAGGTGGGCGCTTGATCGTTCTTTACGTAGGTGTACAAAGAATCTTGCACAGCATGCCGCGTCGCTCGATCTGTAATTCTGCTCTTGGCAAAGTCTTGAGTAAGGTTAAAGAATCTAGCCGTCTCGTAGGCGCTATCTTCCATAAAACCACAGCCAAGGAAGGATTCGTAAAAATATATCGCCGCAGCTTCGCGATTGCTTGGGACGATCTTGTGGTCAAACACGATAGCCCGCCAACCTGAAGCATCGGCCTGGCGGACAGCTGGTGCAACCATAAAACCGATCTTGTATAGACGAGTTGCCTGCGTCAAAAAGAGGTCGTTCACGAACTCTGTGATGATAGCTGCACCATCCCGCCGACGACGGAACCCGGCCTGTACCTCGGCTTTGATTGCTCCGACAAAAGGTAGATTCTGGTTTCCGGTCACCCCTCGGAACACAATGACGATCCCGCCAGGGATCTGTTGGGATGTTTGCGCTTCTGAAAGACGTGTAGGTATCCTTTTGGATTCTGCCAAGAAGTCCTCAGGCGTGGCGCAGGCCACGAGCGTCTCCGCATCACCATGGAACGATCCTGCTCCGGCTCTTACTATCCGCATCTCTATCGCTTTGGACTTTGCCGACAAGGCGTCGGTAACCCGAAGGCGAAAGGCGGTCATCGCCTCGGCAGATAGATTCTCTAAGCGCGTGCCAAAGTCGGGCTGTAGGATCCGGCGATCCTGTCCCCTCTGGAAGACTTCATGAACGACGATGTCACTTACGCGTAGATTCTCCAACATTATGCTTTCAAAACTCCTGAACCGTAACCCTCTACAAGTGATGACGCGGAATGAGGCGAACGTCGATAAAAATTCGACACCGGTCGGCTGTTCCAGCCACTCCTGAGATCGAGGGCGCGACCGTCTAACCCATTGATCCCCTTGTCCGGAACGCCCCTCCCCACCCCAGTTCCACCTTCTGCCTGTATTCCGGTCCCGGCCCCGTGGTCCGACTTGATAGTGGCGCGGGTCTACGCCTGTGTCGTCGGGCAAGGAGACGGGATGGATGGTCAAGAGACTGAAACTGAATGAGAAAACCCTGCGTGAGGCGGAGCCGAAGCCCGGCGTCAGCTATCAGATCTTCGACACGGAAGTGATCGGCTTCGCCGCCCGGGTGCAGGCCTCGGGCGCGCGGACCTTCACCATCGACTACCGCCATGCAGGGCGGCAGCGGCGGATGACCATCGGACGCTGGCCGGAGTGGAGTGTCACGGCCGCGCGCGAACGCGCCAAGGAACTGCGGCGCGCCATCGACGAGGGGCAGGATCCTCTGGCAGCGCGGGACGAGTGGCGCGGAGCCCCGCGCGTCACGGACATGATCGACCGCTACATCGCCGAGCATCTGCCGAAACTCGCCAAGACCAACGCGGGCGACCAGGTTTCGATGCTGAAGAAAATGGTGGAACCGGCCTGGGGCAACCGGCTGGTGACGGAGATCACCAAGTCCGATGTCGCGAAGTTCCTCGATTTCGTGGCCGAGGGGCGCCCCCGTCCCTGTAAGGCGAAACCAAACAACCGGGCGCGCAGGCTGCAGGGTCACAAGCCCACCCCGATCCGCGCCAACCGCATGGGCGAGGTGCTGCGCAAGATGTTCACGCTGGCGATGGAATGGGAATGGCGGACGGACAACCCGGCGCAGGGGTTCCATCGGCGCATCGAACATGCCCGCGAACGCTTCCTGTCGCCCGAGGAACTGACCCGGCTGGCGGCTGTGCTGGATGCGGCCGAGGATCAGCGCGCCGCGGCGATCATCCGCATGTGCATGTTGACCGGCGCCCGGGTGGGCGAGGTCCGGACGGCCCGGTTCGAACAGTTCAACCTCGACTATGCGATCTGGTCGAAACCCGCCTCGACCACCAAGCAGCGAAAGATCCATCGCGTCCCGATTTCGCAGGACGTAGCGGCCATCGTGCGCCTGCGCCAGCACGCGGTACCGCGGGGAAACCCGTGGCTCTTCCCCGGCGACACGGTCGGGCAACCGGTGCGGGAAATCCGCCGCTTCTGGGCCAAGGCTCAGAAAAATGCCGGGCTGGCCGACGTCCGGATCCATGACCTGCGCCACACCTTCGCCTCGCTTCTGGTCAGCGGCGGCGCATCACTGGAAATGATCGGCAAGCTCTTGGGCCACAGTCAGATGCAGACCACCCAGCGCTATGCGCACCTGATGGATTCCCCCCTGCGCGCAGGCGTCGACACGGTGGCCAGCCTCCTGCGGCCGCGGCCGCGCCTCGTGCATGGCGCGGCGCAGGACGGGGCCGACCTGCCGAAATCGGCCTGACCCTCACACGGCCTCCTCGCCGCGCAACTTGCGCCAGAGGGACATCAGTCTCTTGCGGATGGTGCTTTCATCCGGCACTTCGCCCGACTTCGAATTCTGGACGAACCAGTCTTGAACCAGCGAAACCAGCGCGGTCTGGGTGTCGGGCACGCCTTTCTCGAACAGGAGAACGGTCAGCCATGCATACATGGAATCCCAATCGTAACGAGGACTGGCGCCGATGGTGGACGCCGGTCGTCGCAGCAGATCGCGTTCTTCCTCGAACTGCTGCAGGGATCCCGCCGACAAGAGAAGGTCCGATGACCGGATCGGCACGCCGTCGGGAGGGTCGGTCACCTTCAGCCAGGTCTTGGACCCGGGCGGCATCACCCGCCGCAGCCGTGCCTGTTCGTCGCTCGGGCCAATCCTTCTAAACATCGGCATCAGTTCGGCGATCGGCACTTCGACCAGACCGGCGACAGTCTCGTCTCCACAGCTGACCGGCGGAATGCCTGCCAACACCTGAAGGTGTCCTGCCGCGGCCCAGCCCGCGACATCGGCCGGGGGACATCCCCAGCGCACGGCAATTTCGTAGATGGAATAGAAGGCGACGGGCGGCAAAGGCATGAACGAACTCCTCTCAGACATACGGCATCCTTCGGCCAAAGCCGTTGGATTGCGGGATACAAAAACCCGCCGTGCCAGGCACGCGGGTGGACTGGCTGCAGCCCACGTCGTCGAGGAAAACTGCCTGTAATTGGGCACCCCACCCCAAGAGGGGCGGCACCTGGCTTCGGTTGCCTTGTCGATTCTTATGTTCTGCTCAACCACGAATCTACGCATCCGGAAGGCGAACGATCAACCAGAATCCTGCACTGGCGCACCGGAACAAAAAAAGAACTTGTGGATATCATCCAGAACCGTCGGAACCCGACCGGAACGGTCCATTCCGACAATTCCGGTCCCTGAGAAACCGGCGAAACCGCCTCAGCGCCGCCCAATCAGCCCCAAGCTGACGAAGCGATGGCGACGAAGTGCGGATTGTCGCCAGGAACCGGCGCTTGGGATGCGCTGCGAGGGCTGCGGCAACGCTTGTCGCGTCGCGCGCTATCCGCTGAAAGTCCAATAAAGCAAGGGGTGGAATTGGGAGGTAGCGGCCAATTCCACCTTCCGCCTGTCTTCCGCTCCTCGCGCTCTGCTTCGCTGAAACCGCCCCCGGCAGAGGGGCGCGAGGCGAACGGAGCAGCCCATGAAAGACATGCAAGATGACCCGGTGGAGGAGGTCCCTGACCTCCTGGCCGACTGGATCAGCCGCGAGCAGCTGGCCCGCGCGCTGGGCTTGACCACAGATACTTTGTCGCGGTGGGAGGCCCGCCGTCAGGGGCCGCCATGCACACGCATAGGTCGTAAGACCTTCTATCGCCGCGTGGCCATTCAGGAATGGATCAGGGCGCAAGAACAGGCCCACCCGGTGCGCAAGACACGGGGGCGGTCATGACCATCCACACCCGCAGTTCCACTTGGCCCGCCGACCGCGTAGCCGAGGCCCGCGCCGTGATCGCCGACGTCGCGCATCACAGCGATCTCCTGATCCGGCTCGCCTGCAACGTGCTCGTCCAGCATGGCGAGACCTCGGCCGAACGCGCGGACGCGCAGCGATTGCTGGTGGTGGTCGATGCACGGCGGCCAGTGCTGCGTGCCCAGCGCGAAGACCAGGGGAGGGCCGCGCGATGAAGCGCCGTGGCACCCCCGAGGCTGATCTTCAGCGTGCCGTGGTGCAGGCGCTGCGCATCGCCCTCCCCCGCTCTGCCATCATCCATCACTGCGCAAACGAGGTCACCGAAGCCGGGCCCCGCGGTGCCAAGCGCCAGGCGATCCTCGTCGGCATGGGCGTCCATGCCGGGTTCGCCGATCTAATGGTCCTGTGCGAGGGCCGCGTCCTGTTCCTCGAATTGAAAGCGCCGAAGGGGCGGCTGCGGCCGGAGCAGGAGGTGTTCCGCGATGCCGTTCTGGCGCAGGGGTTCGGCTGGGCGCTGGTGCGCAGTCTCGACGACGCGCTGGGCGCGCTCGCCGATCATGGCTTCACCTCGCGCATCGCCCCTGCCCCGCGGAGGCCCGCGCCATGAGCCACGAGGCCACCAACTGGGCCATCAAGCAGCGCGGGCTGAAGCCGACGACGAAGATCGTGCTTTGGCACCTCTGCGACCGGTTCAACCCGGATTATGGCTGCTTTCCCTCGCAGGATCGGCTTGCGCATGACTGCGAGATCAGCCGGTCGACGCTGAACGATCACCTTGGCCAGCTGGAGGCCGTGGGCCTGCTGCGGCGCGTGCCGCGGCTCGATCCTGTGACCAAGCGCCAGCTGCCCACCCGCTACATCCTGGGGTTCGAGCCGGGGTTCACACCCGTGGCTGTGGTGCCGTGTCCGGAAATCGGACACGGGGAGGACGAGGGCGCGGAAATCGCTGACTTGGCCGAGGGTTCGCCCCTCGATACCGCGGCCGACACCCTGCCGTGTCCGGATTTCGGACACGGGGATGGCCGGGAAGCCGTGTCCGATTTTCCGGGGAACCCGTGTCCGGAAAATGCCGAAAGCCGTGTCCGGAATTCGGACACTAACCCTGTAAGGGAACCTCTAAGTAAACCAGTAAAGGAGGAGGAGGGCGCGAAGGCGCGCGCAGCGATTTCCGATGAGGTTTTCGGAGACCTGCTGGACGCGCTGGGCCTCGACCCCGACGCCCTGCCCGGCTGGTGGCAAGGCTGGCCGCCCCGCCTGCACGTCCAGCGCTGGCGAGACGAACTTGGCCTGACCGAGGCGGAGATCATCGCTGCCGCCGAGGCCTCCCGCGAGGAGCATCCCGAACCACCCGATGGGCCCAAGGCGCTGGACCGGGCGATGCAACGCGCCGCCCAGCGCAAGGTCGAGGATGCCGGTCGCAAGCGCCGGAAGCCCAAAGCGTCCCCCGCCCCGGCGGCAAAGCCGATCACCGACCTGCCCGCCTTCTACGCCGATCTGGTGAATTCCGACCGTTTCCTGCCAGCCAGCATGATTTCCAACACCATGCGCGACGCCATGCTGGCGAGGGGACTGGTCACGGCCGAACGCCTGCGCGAGCGCGGGGTGCGGTGAATGGCATGGTGTCACGTCCCCGGCACGGATTGTCCCTCTGCGCAGGCGGCGGAGGCCTTGATCTGGGCCTCATGCTCGCCGAACCCGGCTATCACACCCGCGCCTTCGTCGAATGGGAGGACTGGCCAAGGACGGTGCTCATCGCGGCGCAAGCAGCCGGATACTTCGCCCCGGCCCCGATCTGGACCGACCTGCGCAGCTTCGATGCCCGGCCCTTCCGCGGCGCCTTCGATGCCGTCCTGGCCGGATACCCTTGTCAGCCCTTCAGCGCGGCAGGAAGGCGCGGCGGCGCCGACGATCCCCGCCACCTGTGGCCCGATGTCGCCCGCGTCATCGGGGCATGCCGTCCCGAATGGGTGTTCCTCGAAAATGTCGCCGGTCACGTCACCCTCGGCCTCGAAACCGTCCTGCGAGAGCTTTGGGGATTGGGCTACACGCCTGCGGCGGGCCTGTTCTCGGCGGCAGAGGTCGGCGCGCCGCATGAACGGCTGCGTATCTTCATCCTGGCCCACACCGATGAGCCTGCATCCCGGCACTGGCCGCTACAACCCGGCCGGGAACAGCGACTTTACCCGGAAGGCCGAGGCGCTGGCGCTGGGCATCGCGAAGGCCCTGCCGAACCACTGGCCGACACCGGCCGCCCAGAACTGGAAGGGGTCGAGCCAGGCCAGCATCACCCGGACCGACGGCAAATCCCGGATGGACCTGCTGCACTACCGAGCCGAGCAGGGCTTCACCCGCCCGGCCCCGGCGACCTTGCTGGGTGGTCCGCGGTCCTTGCCACACGCCCCGATCTCGCGCCCGCTCTGGGCTTCGATGATTGCCTTGCATGGGCGCGCCGTCTCGCGGCGGATCCTGAAGGGCCGGTCGCGGCGGCGGCTGAACCCACTCTTCGTCGGATGGCTGATGGGTTGGCCCATCGGGCACGCGCTCTGCGCCTGCTCGGGAACGGAGTTCACCCTCTGGCAGCAGCACATGCGTGGCGCGCTCTCGCAGCTGCCCATGGCCTCGGGCCCGTGGATCTGGCGGCCGACGGACGCTGCCCAGCGCCCGGCGCAGATGGATTTCCTTGAAGGATTGCAGCCATGAGTTTCCACGGCCGCGTCAGCGGCACCAGGATCAAGCGCGCGCTGGGCGTGCAGGCGGCGCTGGAATGGGCGTTCCGGATCGAACAGGCGCAACTGGAACTACCCCTCCCCCCAGACGTCACCGAGGAAGGCTTCGGCTTCGGCCTGGAATACGTCCTCCTCCAGCGCGCCGTGCTGGGCTGCAAGATCGACGGCGGCCAGCACAAGATCGGCGGCTACACCCACGAGGACGCCGAGGTCATCGCCGCCGCGGTCGCCGGGATCCCCGACAGCCTCGGCGGCAAGCGCATGGCGATCCGCGTTGCCGAATTGGCCCGCGCCGGGCTGACCCCGGACTGGATGCCCGGCGCCGTCCCGCGCTGCGTGCCGACCATCGTGAAACAGAACCAGCACGGCACGCATGCGGGGACCATCGTCGTAGGCACCGAGCGCGTCCGGGTGCGTGGCCCGAGCGTGCGTGCCACATGGAAGACCATCGACATCCTGGCCTGCCCCGTCACCTTCTCTCCCCATCCCCATCAGATCGCTTCCGCCCGGCGCGGCTATGACGACTGGTGGCAGGCCCTGGGCTGGGTCCGCGAGGGGCTGATCGAGGGCGGGATGCTGCGGGAGGTCGAGGTGACGGCGGCGATGCCGAAAGCCCGGCCGTGGCTGAGATAGAGCGCACCTTGGATTTGAAGAGCATGATCAGGCTGCCTACAACCCGCAGCAATGATACCCTAGTAATGTCTGGCAAAGTTTGGCAACTTCATCCGCATCACATTTGAGGGGGAGCAGGTCCATGGAGGACCCCATTCTCACTTTGCCAGAGGTCGCCGTTTTGTTGAAGGTTGCAGAGAAGACTGTCTACACGATGGCACAAACCGGCCAGATTCCGGCATTCAAGGTCCGGGGCCAGTGGCGATTCAAACGCGACGACATCGAACGGTGGATCGACGAACAGAAGGCAGCCGTAAAGGGGAACCTCGGGAAGGACGCCCCCAATGTCTGAGCAGTTCTTTGAACAGCCGATCCTCAACTCTCCTTACGAATATCCTGGCCGCCATTGGGAACTGGACGATGATGGCCAGCCAACGAACCGCATTGTCGAGTCTAGGCGCCGCTCAGACCTGATCACGCCCGTCCCCAAGACGAAGAAGCAGCGGCAAAGTCAGAAGCAGGGCGCTCTGCTGCTTGGTGCGGATGACGAACTTTCAACGGCAGATCAGGAATACAACCCCACTCCGATCATCAACGAAGTCCGGGGATATGTCGAAACGTGGCGCAACCTTCCGAACCCGGACCAGTGGCTGGTTACGCCGGAAACGGCCCGCCTGCTGCAACATTGGCGGCACCACAAGTTCGAGGGCGTTCGACCCTTCTTCTGCCAGATCGAGGCCGTCGAGACCGCGATCTGGTTGACCGAGGTCGCGCCGAAGATGGGGCCGCGCGTTGCCAAGTTCTGGGCGCACATAAAGGGCGCCAACGAGCAGGCCAATCCCGAACTGATGCGCCTGGCGCTGAAGCTCGCGACCGGGGCGGGCAAGACCACCGTCATGGCGATGCTGATCGCCTGGCAGACGGTGAACGCCGTGCGCCACCCGAACAGCAAGCAGTTCTCCAGCCGGTTCCTTATCGTCTCGCCGGGCATCACGATCCGGGATCGGTTGCGCGTCCTGCTGCCGAACGACCCTGAAAGCTACTATCGCTCACGCGAGATCACGCCGCCCGACATGCTGCGTGACATCCAGGCCGCCAAGATCGTCATCACCAACTATCACGCTTTCAAGCTGCGCGAAAAACTGGTGATCGCCAAAGGCACGAGGCAGGCGCTTGAGGGCTGGCGCGGTGACAAGGTCCAGACGCTGGAGACCGAAGGCGAGATGATCCAGCGGGTCATGGGCGACCTGATGGGCCAGAAGAACATCGTCGTTCTGAACGACGAGGCGCATCACTGCTATCGCGAGCGGGTGAAGGACGCCGTCGGCGAAACCGAGGAAGACCTGAAGGGCGACGAGAAAAGCGAGGCGAAAGAGAACAATGAGGCCGCCCGGATGTGGATATCCGGTCTGGAAGCGGTCAGACGGAAGCTCGGCATCAGCCTCGTCTACGACCTGTCGGCCACGCCGTTCTTCCTGCGTGGGTCAGGGTACATCGAGGGCACGCTGTTCCCTTGGACGATGTCCGACTTTTCGCTGATGGACGCCATTGAATGCGGCATCGTGAAACTGCCGCGCGTGCCGATTGCCGACAATGTGCCGGGCGGCGATACGCCGAAGTTCCGCAACCTCTGGGACCACATCGGCAAGAAGCTCCCCAAGAAGGGCCGCGCCGCGGGCAAGGCGCTCGATCCGTTCAGCCTTCCGGTCGAGCTGCTGACCGCATTGGAAGCCCTTTATGGTCACTACGAAAAGACCTTCCTGCTTTGGCAGGACAAGGGGATCGGCGTTCCGCCGGTGTTCATCGTCGTCTGCAACAACACGGCGACGTCGGAACTGATCTACAAGTACATTTCGGGCTTTGATCGGGTCAGCGACGACGGCATCGAGACCACCCTTGAAAACGGCCGTCTTGCCCTCTTCCGGAACTACGACGACTTCGGCAACCGGATGCCGCGGCCGAACACGATACTGATCGACAGCGCCCAGCTGGAGTCCGGCGAGGCGCTCGACAAGGATTTCCGCGAGATGGCGGCTGTCGAGATCGAGCAGTTCAAGCGCGAGATGATCGAACGCACCGGCGACATAACCGCAGGCGACAAGATCGACGAGTCGACCCTTCTGCGCGAGGTCATGAACACCGTCGGCAAGAAGGGCCGCCTTGGGGAACAGATCCGCTGCGTGGTCTCGGTCTCCATGCTGACCGAAGGGTGGGACGCGAACACCGTCACCCATGTGCTTGGCGTGCGCGCCTTCGGCACCCAGCTCTTGTGCGAGCAGGTGATCGGTCGCGCGCTGCGCCGCCAGTCCTACGACCTGAACGACGAGGGGCGCTTCAACGTCGAATATGCCGACGTCCTCGGCATCCCCTTTGACTTCACCGCGAAACCGGTGATCTCCCCCCCGGCCGCCCCGCGTGAAACTGTCCGCGTCCACGCGGTCAAGCCCGACCGCGACGCGCTGGAAATCACCTTCCCCCGGGTCGAAGGCTATCGGGTCGAACTGCCGGATGAACGGCTTGAGGCCAATTTCGGTCCCGATCACGTTCTGGAACTGACGCCCCAGCTTCTGGGCCCTTCCACCACCACCAACCAGGGCATCATCGGCGAAGGCGTTGATCTGACGCTGGAGCATCTGGACGACATGCGCTCGTCCACCATCCTGTTCCACCTGGCGCGGCACCTTCTCTACACCAAGTATCGCGACCCCGGCGAGGAACCGAAACTGCATCTCTTCGGCCAGCTAAAACGTATCACCCGCCAGTGGCTGGACGGCGGCTACCTGAAATGCTCCGGCGGCACCTATCCTGCGCAGCTGGTCTACAAGGAAATCGCCGACATGGCAGCCGAGCGGATCAAGGCGGCCATCACCGAAACGTTGAAGGGCGAAAACCAGATCAAAGCGATCCTCGACGCCTACAATCCCACCGGCACGACTGCCTACGTCAACTTCACCACGTCCAAGGCGCTGCGCTGGCAGACCCGCCCTGACAAATCCCATGTCAACTGGGTGGTCTGCGACAGCGATTGGGAGGCCGAGTTTGCCCGCGTCGCCGAAGGCCACCCGCGGGTGCTGTCCTACGTCAAGAACCAGGGGCTTGGCCTCGAGGTGCCCTACCTCTCCGGCTCGACCCCGCACAAATACCTGCCCGACTTCATCGTCCAGGTCGATGACGGCCGCCGCACCGAGGACGGCAAGCCCGACCCACTGAACCTGATCGTCGAGATCAAGGGCTACCGCGGCGAGGATGCCAAGGACAAGGCAAACACCATGCGCGCCTACTGGGTGCCTGGCGTGAACAACCTCGGCAAGTTCGGGCGCTGGGAGTTCGCCGAGTTCACGGCGGTTTACGAGATGGAAGCGGAGTTCGCAAAGCTGATCGGCAACTTCGGTTGTGTGGAGATCCTGTGAAGTGACGAGCAGCCTTATCAAGCCAACCAACGAGAACTTTGACAAGCATGCCGAACCAGTCTTGGCCAGATGGCTTGTCGAGGCCGCAATGAACCGAACAGATCTTACTTACGGGGAGGCGATGCTGCGCCTCGAGCAACAGGTGGGATTCTCAAGCATCGGTCGCGCAACACGCCTAGGGTACTGCGCGGGTCAAATTATGCACAATATCCATGCCGATTTTCCTGATGCGCCGCTTTTGAATACGCTGCTGGTACTGCAAGACGATCATATGCCAAGTACCGGTGCGGGCGGATTCATGGCCGCCCATTTCAGCGAGCCAAAGCTTGCGAAGGACGGCTTTCGGGACAGCAAACCCAAGATCTGGCGTGAATACTTTGAGAGCGCAGCAGAGGAAGTCTATGCCTTCCCAGATTGGCCGAAGGTCTATCAAACGGTTTATGGAAGGCCATATCAGCCGGACACCAGTAACATGTCACCGTCGAATCCGACCGGTGGCACTGAGAAGGATGGCATTGCCAGGGGGCGAGGCGGAGAAGGCCCCAACCACAAGGCGCTTCGCCTGTGGGTGCAAGCCAATCCAACTGCCGTTTTCCCAAGGCTGAAGGTCACTCGTACGGAAACGGAGGTCGATCTGCTATCGGGCGACCGCGTTGACGTCGTCTACTATGCCACAGAACGCACCATCGCCTTGGAAGTGAAGTCGAAGGACTCGAACGAGGCAGACCTGACCCGCGGCATCTACCAGTGCGTCAAGTATCGAGCCGTAATGCAATCTATGGACCCGCGCGCTGACGCTGACATTTCGGCCGTATTGGTCACCGAGCAAAAGCTGCCCGGCTATTTGAACGAACTGGCAAAACAGCTTGAGGTCCCGCACAAGCTGGTCTCGCCCAAGAAGGATACCTGACCCATGGCCAAGAAACCCATTGAGGTCGAAACCCTCACCCACGACGCCACGCGCAAGAACATCCCGACGGCCGAGTTCGAAAGCCTGATGCGCGATCAGGACAAGACGCCGATCCAGCTGGCCTACGAACGCCGCAACCGCGATCTTGACCCGCAGCTTGTCTGGCGCGGCAAGGATGAGCAGGACTGGTCTGACCTGATCGTTCAGGCGCCGCCGCTGTACATTCAGGAAAAGGTCCACCCCAAGGTCATCATCGACGACCTGAAGCGTGAAAGCGCGAACCGCGCCAAGGCGGCCAAGGACGCGCCGCAGTTCGACATGTTCGCCGATTTCAACGGCCTGCCGGATGCCGAGGCCGCGACCGAGTTCTATCAGCACGACCAGCACTGGTCGAACCGGATGATTTCGGGCGACAGCCTGTCGGTGATGGCCTCGCTGGCCGAGCGTGAAGGCTTGCGCGGGCAGGTGCAGTGCATCTATTTCGACCCGCCCTATGGCATCAAGTTCAACTCGAACTTCCAGTGGTCCACCACCAGCCGCGACGTGAAGGACGGCGACAAGACCCATGTGACGCGAGAGCCCGAACAGGTCCGCGCCTTTCGCGACACCTGGAAGGACGGCATCCATTCCTACCTGACCTACCTGCGCGACAGGCTGACCGTGGCGCGCGATCTGTTGGCCGAGAGCGGCAGCATCTTCGTGCAGATCGGGGATGAGAACGTCCACCGCGTGCGGGCGCTGATGGATGAGGTGTTTGGGGACGAGAATTGCGTTAGTCAGATTGCTTACCAGACCACGACTGGGCGCGCGAACACAAATCTGGCCTCCGCGTCAAACTACATTCTTTGGTTTGCAAAAGATTCAAAAAACCTAAAGTTTCGCGCAACGCTCCAGCCCAAGGAAGCAGGCGCATCCACGGAGCAAGTTTACAGAATGGCAATGTTGCCAGATGGAGTGTCTCGACGCTTGTCCGGTGGGTTGCGTGATGCTTCTTTGCGCCAAGATGAACGGGTATTTCGCCCAGATAACATTACAAGCTCCCGTCCAGCTGGAGACGGCGATCTTCGCCAGTTTAAGCATCAAGGGCGTAACTTTCCACCCGGGAAGGGGACATTCAAAAGTGATGAAAATGGCCTGAAGAGGCTGGCCAAAGGAGGCCGCATCTGGGTTGCAAAGAACAGTGTTCAGTATGTTCGGTTCTTGGATGACTTTGACGCCATCCCAATTTCAAACGTGTGGACGGATACGCAAACTGGCAATTTCACCGAAGACAAAGTCTATGTTGTTCAAACGGCGCAGAAGGTCATCGCTCGCTGCATCCTGATGACCACTGACCCCGGCGATCTGGTGCTCGATCCCACCTGCGGCTCGGGCACCACGGCCTATGTCGCCGAACAATGGGGGCGGCGCTGGATCACCATCGACACCAGTCGCGTCGCCGTGGCCCTCGCCCGCTCCCGCCTGATGGGCGCGCGCTATCCCTATTACCTGTTGGCCGACAGCAAGGAAGGGCAGCAAAAGGAAGGCGAGATCACCCGCACCCCGCCCAAATCCGCCCCCACCCACGGCAGCATCCGTCAGGGCTTCGTCTATGACCGCGTGCCGCACATCACGCTGAAATCCATCGCCAACAACGCCGAAATCGACGTGATCTGGGACAGGCTCCAGCCCGCCGTCGAGGATGCCCTCGCCGCCCTGAACGCCGCACTTGCAGGCCACTCCACCCCCTTCAAGGTGGAAACCGGCGGCCGCGCGGGCGCAAAGATCGACTTCACCGCGAGGGGTGAGGTCAAGCTCCCCTCTGGCGAGATGGCCCCGGCGAACGGCCTGATGGAATGGGAAATCCCGCGCGAGGCTCCCTCTGGCTGGCCCGCCACCGCGCAATCCGCCCTGAAGCGGTTCTGGGATGCCCGCATCGCCCGCCAGCGCGAAATCGACGCCAGCATCGCGGCCAAGGCCGAGTTCGAATACCTCTACGACAAGCCCTTCACCGACAATTCCAAGGTTCGCGTCGCCGGCCCCTTCACCGTGGAAAGCCTTTCGCCTCACCGCACCCTCGCCGTCGATTGGGATGACGAGCTGATCGACACCTACGAGGCCGCCGAGGGCAAGCGCAAGGCGGCCGAGGGTCCGCGCGACTTCACCGACTTCGCCCACATGATCCTGGAAAACCTGAAAGCCGCGGGCGTGCAGCAGGCGCACAAGGAGGACCGGATCACCTTCACCAGCCTCAAGGGCTGGCCCGGCAACTGGATCGCTGCCGAGGGCACCTTTATGGAAGGCGACACCCAGCGCCGCGCGGGCGTGTTCATCGGGCCAGAGTTCGGCACGGTGTCGCGCCCCGACCTGGTGGCCGCGGCGCGCGAGGCAGGCGACGCCGGTTTCGACGTGCTGATCGCCTGTGCCTTCAACTACGACGCCCACAGTTCCGAGTTCGACAAGCTGGGCCGCATCCGCATCCTGAAAGCCCGGATGAACCCCGACCTGCATATGGGCGCCGACCTGAAAACCACCGGCGCGGGCAACCTGTTCGTGATCTTCGGCGAGCCGGATATTCGCATCACCGATGCAGGCGACGATATGGTTCAGGTCCAGGTCTTCGGTGTGGACGTGTTCAAACCCCAGACCGGCGAGGTGCAAAGCGAAGGCACCGACGGCATCGCCTTGTGGATGCTGGACACCGACTACAACGAGGAGTCGTTCTTCGTTCGCCACGCCTATTTCCTGGGGGCGAACGACCCCTACAAGGCGCTGAAAACCACGCTGAAGGCCGAGATCGACGAAGAAGCCTGGGAGAGCCTGTATTCGGACACATCACGGCCGTTCGTTAAGCCGAAGTCAGGGCGGATCGCGGTCAAGGTCATCAATCACCTTGGGGATGAGGTGATGAAGGTATTTGCGGTGGAGTGATTCAATGAAGGCGCCAATTAGCAAGCCGGTCAACGACACTCAGCGCGCGTTCAACGAGCTCTGCGAAAAGGGCGGTGGGGTGAAAGGTGGCCCTGCCCGCGGCAAGGTATTGGCTTTGCTGAAGGAGTCGGGCCAGTCTCTCAACAAGATGGCCACTTCCGAGATGACCTCTCATCTGGCGGCCTTTCCCGCTGCCAACCCCTGGCATGTCTGCTTCGCCGTTGGCCTGTCCTGGGGCCACCTGGCTCAACTGGACCTCGCGTTCACGGAAGCTGTCTGCAACGTGCTCTCCGACTGGAACACAGCTGACCTTAACACCGCCAAGAGCTTCCACCTCGAGCGGGGCCCGACGCCCATCGAACAGTCGCTGACGGGCGCACACATGCTGTTCGGAAAGGTCACTCTTCCCAAGACCCTGCCTGATACGCTGGATAAACTCGGCAGGGCGCAAGAGCGGTGGCTCAGCCCCATACTGAATCCCAAGGAACGACCGCCGTACATCGGCGCGTGGAACGCGACGGCAATGTTCATGACTGCCTTGTTCGGTCAGCCTGCCCTAGCGATCTCGCAAAAATCACCACCGCCGATGTTGCCGCCCGGGGGGCCAATTTTTGCCGGGCTCAAGTTGCTTCACAATACCGGTATCCTCAGCAAATCTCCGGCTGGCAGCGAGCTGGACGACGCATCATTCGAGCCTGGCGCAATCTATGAAAACAATGGGCTGTTTGCTGAGCTCTGCGCTCAGCTTGCGGACTGGAGCCTGACCGACGTGCACTCGGGCGTATACATGCTGGGCACCAGGCATCCGCATTCAGGCAACTGGGTATAGGGGTTGGCGAACACATGGAATTTCGGATCGCCGACACCTTCACCGACAGTCTTGGCCGCCTGACGGCGCAGGAGCAGAAGGCGGCCAAAACCACCGCCTTCGACCTGCAACTGGACCCGACCTCGAACGGATTGTCCTTCCACAAGCTGGACCGCGCCAAGGACTCGAATTTCTGGTCGGTGCGGGTGAATGCCGACATCCGGATCATCGTCCACCGCACGGCCGCCAGCATCCTGCTCGTCTATGTCGATCACCACGACGACGCCTACAAATGGGCCGAACGGCGCAAGATCGAACGCCACCCGACGACCGGTGCCATGCAGCTGGTCGAGGTACGCGAGCGGGTTGAAGAGGTGGAAATCTTCAAACCGCGCGAGGTGGCCGCCACACCCGCCCCTGCTGCCAAACCTGCGGCCCGCCTGTTCGACAACCTGCGCAAGTTCGAACTGATGGCCTTTGGCGTGCCCGAAGAATGGGTTAACGACGTTCGCACAGCCACCGAAGACACGCTGTTCGACATCATCGAGCACTTGCCGCAAGAGGCGCAGGAAGCATTGCTGAAACTCGCCGTTGGCGAGAAACCACAACCGCCAGAGCCTGTGCCCGCCGAGGCCGATCCGTTTGCTCACCCGGACGCTCAGCGCCGCTTCCGCGTTCTGGCCAACGCAGAAGAACTGAAACAGGCGCTCGACTATCCCTGGGACAAGTGGGCGGTGTTCCTGCATCCGGCCCAAGCCGACCTCGTCGAACGGTCGTTCTCCGGCCCGACTCGGGTTTCGGGTTCGGCCGGGACGGGAAAGACCATCGTGGCGCTGCATCGAGCGGTCCATCTTGCCCGCGCTAATCCTTCTGCCAAGGTCTTGCTGACAACATTCTCGAAACCTCTGGCGAATGCCCTCCGAGCCAAATTGGCCAGCCTCGTGGGCAACGAGCCCACGGTTTCGGCGCGGATCATCGTCAGGGCGGTCTCGGCCGTAGGGTATGATCTTCATTCCGAGCGTTTCGGACAGCCCCAGATCGCCCCAAGCGCGCTGGTCAAGTCGCTGATCGATAAGGCAGCGGCCGAGGTCGAGGGGCACCGGTTCTCGCCTCAGTTCCTGATCGGAGAATGGAACGACGTCGTGGACGCTTGGCAACTTCGGTCGTGGGAGGATTACCGCGACGTGTCGCGCCTCGGGCGAAAAACCCGGATCGGCGGCAAGCAGCGCGAGACCCTTTGGGCCATCTTCGAACGTGTCCGTGCGGGGTTGAGAGACCGCGGCGCTGTGACGTGGTCGGATGTCTTCGGTCGGCTGGCGGATGCTTTCACCCAGGGTGGCACTCGGCCTTACGATTTTGCAGTGATCGATGAGGCGCAGGATCTTGGCGTGGCTGAGGCACGGTTCTTCGCCGCCTTGGCTGCGGGGCGCAGCGATGGCCTCTTCTTCGCCGGTGATCTTGGCCAGCGCATCTTTCAGCAGCCCTTCTCGTGGAAGGCGCTTGGCCTTGATGTCCGCGGCCGCTCTTTCACACTTCGCATCAACTACCGCACGTCACATCAGATCCGCACCCATGCCGATCGGCTCCTGCCGTCAACCGTTTCGGATGTGGACGGCAATACCGAAGGGCGGCGCGGCACGGTGTCGATGTTCGACGGCCCCCCGCCCATGGTGATGGCCTGCAGCGACAGTGATTACGAATGCCGCACGGTGGCAGGATGGATCACGGATCGATTGAAGGAGGGCTGCGCACCGCGCGAGGTCGGTATCTTCGTCAGGTCTGACGCGGAACTCAAACGTGCGCGTGCTGCCGCGAAAGCTGCAGGCGTTCGTTCGGTCGAACTGAGCGAAAAGGTCGAAGTGGAGGACGGCGCCGTTGCCATCAGCACGATGCACTTCGCGAAGGGGCTGGAGTTCCGGTCGGTGGTGGTCATGGCCTGCGACGACGAGGTGATCCCGCAATCAGAACGTATCGAGTCCGTGGCCGACGACGCGGACCTTGAGGAAGTCTACAATACCGAACGGCACCTGCTCTACGTCGCTTGCACGAGGGCGAGGGATCATCTGCTGGTCACGGGCGTCACACCGGTATCGGAGTTCGTCGACGACTTCCTCAAGGGGAGATGATCGAGGCGGTCGAAGACCCCCCTCCTCTGGTTCCTCGCCGACCCTGAACGTATGCGGGGGGGCGCAGCGCGGCGGTTCGGTAGCGGGGGGCATTTTCACCGGGGAAGCCAGGCGGAAGCCACCTTGCGACCCGGAGCCGAAAATCTTGAGTCAGATCAGCGGCTTGCGGAATCACGATCTGGCCGGGGTGGATTCCCGGCGGGAAGCCAGGGAAGCCACCTTCGGGGAAGCCAGGTGGGCAGAAGCCACCCCGAAAAGCCAATTCATTAGAAGCCGTTGAATCCGCTTCACTTTTCGGGTTGACAGACCTGCCCCCATTGACCTACCCCTTGATCATCGAAGAATTGCGCCCGGAGTAACCCCCTCGCGGGCGCTTTTCATTTTCCTCCCCCACATCCCGAGCCCCATCCCATGGACCTCGTCTTCGCGCCGAGCCAGGTAGAGTCTTGGCCGATTGCCCGGCTGCGCCCCTATGCCCGCAATGCCAAGATGCATGGCGACGATCAGGTGGCCAAGATCGCCGCCAGCATGGCCAAGTTCGGCTGGACCGTGCCCTGCATGGTGGCCGACGACGGCGAACTGATCGCGGGGCACGGCCGGGTGCTGGCCGCGACCATGCTCGGCCTAACCGAGGTGCCGGTGATCCGGCTCAGCCATCTCGACGAGGCCGAGCGCCGGGCCTACCGGATCGCCGACAACAAGCTGACGGAACTGGGCGAATGGGACGAAGCCCTGCTGCGCGACGAGATTGCGGGGCTGCTGGCCGAGGATTTCGACCTGACGCTGCTTGGCATCAGCGACGATGAGCTTGACGCGCTGCTGCGGGATCCCGACGCGCTGGGCGACGATGGTCCGGTCGAGGGCGAGGACGATGTGCCCGAACTTCCGGTCACGCCAGTGTCGGTGCCGGGCGACCTCTGGCAGCTGCGCGCGCATCGTCTGATCTGCGGCGACAGCACTGCGGCCGATGTCGTTGGGCGGCTGCTCGGTGATGTCCGCCCCCTGCTGATGGTGACCGACCCGCCCTATGGCGTCGAATACGATCCCTCCTGGCGCAATCAGGCTGGCGCGGCCAAGACGAAACGCACCGGCAAGGTGCTGAACGACGACCGGGCCGACTGGCGCGAGGCATGGACGCTGTTCCCCGGCGACGTCGCCTATGTCTGGCATGGCGCGCTGCATGCGGGGACAGTGGCCGAGAGCCTGACCGCAGCAGGTTTCGCCATCCGATCGCAGATCATCTGGGCCAAGGACCGGCTGGTCCTCAGCCGCGGGGACTATCACTGGCAGCACGAACCTTGCTGGTATGCGGTACGCGCCAAGGGCAAGGGTCACTGGGCCGGGGATAGGAAACAGACGACGCTGTGGCAGATCGCCAACCGGGATCAGGACGCCGACACGGTCCACGGCACCCAGAAGCCGGTCGAATGCATGCGCCGCCCGATCCTGAACAACTCGAGCCCCGGCCAGGCGGTCTATGAGCCCTTCATGGGATCCGGCACAACACTGATCGCGGCCGAGACGACTGGCCGGATCTGCTTCGGTGTCGAGCTGAACCCGGCCTATGTCGATGTCGCCATCGAGCGCTGGCAGTCCTTCACCGGCCAAGAGGCTGTGCTGGCAGAAACCGGCGAGACCTTCGCCGCCCTCAAGGCGAAGCGGCTCGCGGCATGAACGTGCCCCTCCTGCCCGGCCGGATCGAACACTGGCCGCTGGCCCGTCTCCGGCCATACGCCCGGAATGCCAAGACCCACGACGCCGACCAGGTGGCGAAGATCGCCGCCAGCATGGCCGAATTCGGCTGGACCGTCCCCTGCCTGGTTGCCGCCGACGGCGAGTTGATTGCAGGGCACGGCCGGGTCCTGGCCGCTGCCCGGCTGGGTCTGGCCGAGGCGCCGGTCATCGTGTTGGGCCATCTGACCGAGGCGCAGCGTCGGGCTTACCGGATCGCCGACAACAAGCTGACCGAACTGGGCGGGTGGGACGAGACGCTGCTGCTCGAGGAATTGCGCGGGCTGATGGCCGAGGACTTCGACCTCGGGCTGATCGGAATTCCCGAGGACGAGCTGGACGCGCTGCTGCATGACGCCGACGACCGCGCGCCCATCGACGATGACACCGCGGATACGATCCCCGAGGCCCCGGTCGAACCAATCACCAAGCCAGGCGACATCTGGCGGCTCGGGCATCACCGGCTGATCTGCGGCGATGCGACCGATCCGGCCGTGGTGGTGCGGCTGATGGACGGGGCGCAGGCCTCGCTGATGTTCACCTCCCCGCCCTATGCCAAGCAGCGCGACTATGGGGCGGCGAAGGAAAAGGTCGGTGATTGGGACGCGCTGATGCAGGGCGTCTTCGCCGCAGCGCCCGTCACCGCCGATGCGCAACTGCTGGTCAATCTCGGCCTCGTCCACCGGGACGGTGAGTGGATTCCCTATTGGGAGGGCTGGGTCGACTGGATGCGCGCGCAGGGCTGGCGGCGGTTCGGCTGGTATGTCTGGGACCAGGGTCCGGGCCTGCCAGGCGACTGGAACGGGCGGCTGGCGCCGTCGCACGAGTTCATCTTCCACTTCAACCGCCAGCCGCGAAAGCCGAACAAGACGGTCGAGAGCAAGCACGCGGGCGAAACACTGGGCGGCGGCGGGTTGCGCGGGGCCGACGGCACGGTCCATCGCAAGACTGGCTTCGGAAACGCCATTCAGAGCCATCGCATCCCGGACAGCGTGTTCCGGATCATGCGCCACAAGGGCGGGCTGGGTGCCGCCGGATCGCACCCGGCCGTGTTCCCCGTGGCGCTGGTCGAGGCGGTGCTGGAAGCCTTCACCGATCCCGGCGACCTGGTGTTCGAGCCCTTCTGCGGTTCCGGCACCCAGCTGATCGCCGCGGAACGCACCGGGCGGCGCTGCTGTGCTGTGGAACTGGACCCGGTCTACTGCGACGTCGCGGTGCGGCGGTGGGAACTGGCGACTGGGCGGAAGGCTGTATTGGCGGTGGAGTAGCGCCATTTTGGCGGGCCTTTGGAGGCTTGGATCAACCTCAAACCAAGTCTATTCTCCCTGTCATCAGCTTCCGGATGAGATGGTGGATCCTTGGGAATCGAACATTGGGATGAAACCAGACAGCGCTGGATCCTTTATCGCAGTGAGGCCGAACATAGTGCGGATTGCAGGGCCTATCCCTATGACGCCGTACCCGGGCGGATTTTTCTCGACACGAATGTTGTGAACCTGCTCGTGAATTACCCAGACCAGATTTTCGAGCAGCAGCCGCTACCGAGTATCGAGGACGCGTTACTTGCAGAGGACCTCGAAGCGCTTATGCACATCTTCTACGTTGGCAGGCGGGCAAACTGGGCGATCATGGCATCCCGAAAGACGCTTGATGAGGTTGACAATACGCCCGATCCCGAACACCGCCAGCGGCTGCGAGACTTCGCTGTAGAGTTGATTTCGCCTGAAGACGAAGCGAACGCTTACGCTTCCGTGGTCGGGCGGCGCATGATCGATGCTCCTTTCACCCGCCGATTGCCCGACAAAGCGGATCGGGAACTGATTGGAAATGCCGTCGGCCTCGAATGTGACGTCTTTTGCACAAGAGATCGGCGGACAATTATCAAGAAGCGCGACCAGTTGAGGCTATTGCCGATCAGGGTTCTCACTCCTTTGGAGTGGTGGCGGCATGTTCGCCCTTGGGCTGGCCTATGCACCTAGGCGGGCCCCACTGAAACCCATTTGGTTCCCGCCTAAGAAATTGCCTCTTTGACGAGGCGATATACGGTTCCCCTGCCCTTGTCTTTCTCGGCGCTGATGGGCAGGCTCAGCCTCTTCTTCAAGGCTCCCGAGATCGAGCCGCGGACGGTATGGGCCAGCCATCCGGTGGCCTCGACCATCTCGGCGACCGTCGCGCCCTCGGGGCGCTGGAGCATGGCGATGATCTGCGCCTGCTTGGTGCCAGCGCGGATGGCGACAGGCGTCGCGTTGTCGGTGTCGTCGGGCGTGCGCTCTGCCTCTTGCTTCGGCTTCGCCTTCCGCGCGCTGGCGACAGCGATGGCCACCACCGGCTCGATCCCGATGGCCTCCAGCCCGGCCTCGGTCGCGATCAGCGTGGTGCCGTGGCCGTCACCGGTCTCGCGCCACATCGGCTCATGGCGGCGCAGGTTGGCCTCGACCTCCTCGAGCCAGCCGCGGGCAATCATCTTGCCGACCACCATCTTGGCGGCGGCGCCGACCAGCCCCTCGGGCAGTGGCAGGGCGAGGTTGCCCGGCCGCGTCGCGGCGCGGGACAGGATCAGGGACTGGGTGTCGGACGGGGTGGTCATCGGGGCCTCCGGGCGCTGTGGCGCGCGCTGTGCGCGCCTTCTACGAAGGCAAGCCCCGTCATCGGACGGGGCGGCCGTCGCGCCGTATGGGCGCGTCAGGCGGCGTGTTCGCCTTCCTTGAAGGCGCTGTCGGTGATCTGGCGCAGCAGGCCCGCGTAGTGCTTCAGCGTCCCGACGTGCCCCCAATGGATCTCGTCGGGGTGGGTCTCGAAGTGGTCGTCGCTGAGGGCCTTCAGGCGTTCCAGCATCGTGTCGATCTCGGCCTTGGCGGTGATGAAGGCGTCGAGGGCCTTGTCGTTCGGGGCAGCGCGGCGGGTGGTCATGGCGGGGCATCCTTCGGTGAGTTGCATCGTTCTGGTGCGAACACCATCGTTCTGTCGGGCGGATGATCGTAGGCAAATCGGAGCAATATCAGTGCTTTCTGATCATTCCGCTCAAACCAGCCGCATCTCCGCCAGCGTGCGACTGGCAGCGCCAAGCTGGGCGGTCGGCAGTTCGATCTTCAGGTGCGACAGGACATCGGAGGCCTCGGCCCGAATCCCGCTCTCGCGCAGTGCCTGCTCGATGACCTCAGCAATGGCATCCGGGCGGCTCAGGTCGAAGCCCTCGGGAAGGGTGGAATAGTCGATGCGGATGGTGGTCGTGGTCATGATGAAGCCCTCCTGGGATCGGCGCGATGCAGCCTGTTGATGGACTAGAGAATCGCGCCGAAGGGGGAGACAATCAACGGGAATGATCGTCCTTTCCTGTTTATTCTCAATATCTTGAAAGGCTTCACAGCGCCATGAAGGGCATGAGCGAGCGGGAGTACGCGGCGCATTCCGGGCTGTCGCGCGGCGGGGTGCAGAAGGCGCGGAAGAACGGGCGGCTGGTGGTCCATGACGACGGGTCGATCAATGCCGCGGCCTCGGACGTGCGGCGGGCCGAGATGACCGACCCCGACCAGCAACGTCGGTCTCTTGGTGGTGACGGGCTGACCAGCGGCCCGGGCGAGACGACGTCCTATATCAAAGCGCGCACAGCGCTGACGGTCTACGCGGCGCAGGAACGTCAGCTGGCCGTCCAGAAGAAGAAGGGCGCGCTGGTCGACCGCGCGCGGGCGGAAACGCTGGTGTTTCGCCTGGCGCGGCAGGAACGGGATGTCTGGGTGACCTGGCCCGGACGGGTGGCAGCACTTATGGCGGCACAGATCATGGCGGAGGTGGAACGGCAATCCGGGGCATCGGTGACGATCGAGACCGCGATCATGCAGAGGGTGCTGGAAGCCCATGTCCGCGAACAGCTCGACGCCCTCGCCGACCTCCGGGTCTCGCTTGCATGATGAGGATGACGACAACGACCTGACCACGGGTCTCGACCTTGGCTTCGACGGCGCTGAAGACCTGCTGCGGGTCTGGCAACAGGGGATGCGCCCCGATCCGAACCTGACGGTGTCGGAATGGGCGGATCAGCATCGCTGGCTGTCCTCGCGCGGCGCGGCCGAACCGGGGCGGTACCGCACCGCCCGCGCGCCCTATCTGCGCGAGATCATGGATGCGCTGTCGCCAAGCCATCCGGCGCAGCGCATCACCTTCATGAAGGCGGCGCAGGTTGGCGCGACCGAGGCCGGGAACAACTGGATCGGCTTCGTCATCCATCATGCGCCGGGGCCGATGCTGGCAGTGCTGCCGAGCCTGGAACTGGCGAAGCGCACCTCACGGGGGCGTTTGGACCCGCTGATCGCGGATAGCCCGGCGCTCCGCGAACGGGTGAACCCGGCTCGATCCCGCGATGCGGGCAATTCGATGCTGTCGAAGGAATTTCCCGGCGGCATCCTGGTGCTGACCGGGGCAAACAGCGCCACTGGCCTGCGGTCGATGCCCGCGCGCTATGTCTTCCTCGACGAGGTCGACGCCTATCCGGCCTCGGCCGATGAAGAGGGCGATCCGGTCACGCTGGCCGAGGCCCGCACCACCACCTTCTCGCACCGGCGCAAGGTGTTCATGGTCTCGACCCCGACGATCCGGGGGCTGAGCCGGATCGAGCGCGAGTTCGAGGCATCGGACCAGAGGCGCTACTTCGTCCCCTGCCCGCATTGCGGGGCGATGCAATGGCTTCAGTTCGACCGACTGCGCTGGGCGAAGGGAAAGCCGGAAACGGCGGCCTATCACTGCGAAGGCTGCGAACGTACCATCGCCGAGCATCACAAGACCGAGATGCTGGCCCGCGGCGAATGGCGACCGACAGCGGTTTCCAGGGATCCGAAGGCCATCGGCTTCCACCTCTCGGCGCTCTATTCGCCGCTCGGGTGGAAAAGCTGGTCCGACGTCGCACGGGAATGGCTGGCGGCCCAAGGGTCGGACGAGACGCTGCGCGCGGCGCGCAACACGCTTCTAGGCGAGACATGGGTCGAGTCGGGCGACGCGCCGGAATGGCAGCGTCTGGCGGATAGGCGCGAAACCTGGAAACCGGGCACGGTGCCCGTGGCGGGTCTGTTCCTGACCGCGGGCGCCGATGTGCAGAGGGACCGGATCGAGGTCGACATCTGGGCTTGGGGACGGGGTCTCGAGTCCTGGCTTGTCGATCACATCGTCATTCCGGGCGGGCCTGACGATCCGGCAGCCTGGGACAAGCTGACCGCCCTTCTCGGCCGGTCGTGGCAGCATGCCAACGGCGCCTTCATGACCGTGGCACGGCTTGGCGTCGATACCGGCTACGAGGCCGCGGCGGTCTATGCCTGGTCGCGCAAGGTCGGGTTCGAGCAAGTGGCCCCGCTGAAGGGGCTTGAGGGCTTCAACCGCGCCGCCCCAGTTTCTGGCCCAACCTATGTCGATACCACCATCGGCGGGAAACGCCTGCGCCGCGGCGCGCGACTCTGGTCGGTGGCAACGGCGACGTTCAAGGCGGAGACCTACCGGTTCCTGCGGATCGAACGGCCCTCGGATGAGGACCGAGCCACCGGGACACTTGACGCCCCCGGCAGGATCCACCTGCCCGGCTGGGCCGACACCGAATGGCTGAAGCAGCTGGTGGCCGAGCAATTGGTCACCATCCGCAACAAGCGCGGCTATGCCCATCAGGAATGGCAAAAGATGCGCGAGCGGAACGAGGCGCTGGACTGCCGGGTCTATGCCCGTGCCACGGCATGGATCCTCGGCGCAGACCGATGGGACGAGGCGACCTGGCGGCGGCTTGAGGCGCAGGCGGGCGTGGAAACGCGCATGCCCAAGGCGACCGCAACCGACATCGCCACACAAGACCCGGCCCAACCCAAGGCCGGAACCCTGACCACGCCACGCCGGAAACGGCGGGCCTACACCCCGAACTTCATGAGGGACTGATGGACCTGGAACGCATGCAGGCCCTGCTCACGGCACTGCAGGAAGCCCGCTTCGCCGGGCTGCGCAGCGTCAGCTACGACGGCAAGACCGTGACCTATGGCTCGGACGCCGAACTGGCGACGGCGATCAGGGATCTTGAAGGCCGGATCGCGACCGCCTCTGCCACGCCGCGGCGTCGCCGCTGGGGCACCGTGGCCACGAAGGGTCTGTGACCATGGTGCTCGACGCCTTCCGCGCGCGGCTCGGGTCCATCATCGGCGGGTTTGACGCGGCGCAATCTCACCGCCGCATGCGCGGCTTCCGCGCGACCCGCGCCCATGTGAACACGCTGATCGCGGCTTCCGGCGAAACCATCACCGCCCGCGCCCGCTGGCTGGTCCGGAACAACGGCTACGCGGCCAACGCGGTCGACGCCTTTGCCAACCATGTCGTCGGCGACGGGATCAAGCCGTCCTCGAAGATCGCAGATGCGGCCCGGAAAGAGGAACTTCAGAAGCTCTGGCTCGCCTGGACCGACGAGGCCGATGCCGAGGGGCTGACCGACTTCTTCGGCCTGCAGCGCCGGGCGGCCCGCGAGGTGTTTCTTGCAGGCGAGGTCTTCCTGCGCATCCGCGCACGGCGGCCGGAAGACGGCCTGACGGTGCCTATGCAGCTGCAGATGCTCCCCTCGGAAATGCTGCCCCAGGACATGACCCGCGTTCTGCCCGGCTCGGGATCGATCCGGCAGGGCATCGAGTTCGACGGGATCGGCCGCCGCGCGGCCTATCACTTCCTGCGCCGCCATCCGGGCGACATGACCGATCCGGGGCTCATCGGCGAAACCGTCAGGGTTCCAGCCTCGGAGGTGATCCACATCCTCGACCCCGTCGAGGCGGGGCAGCTGCGCGGCGTGTCGCGCTTTGCCGCCGCCGTTGTGAAGCTCTTCACCCTCGATCTCTACGACGATGCGGAGCTGGAGCGAAAGAAAACCGCGGCGATGTTCGCGATGTTCATCACCTCCCCCGCCCCGGAAACCGCCCTCGATCCCGCCGAGGATGATCTCGAGGTCGAACCCGGTCAAGTGGTGCGGCTCGATCCCGGTGAGGACGTCACCACCCCATCCACCCCCGACTCTGGCAGCACCTATGAGCCCTTCCAGTACCGGACACTGCTACAGATCGGGGCCGCGCTGGGCGTGCCCTATGGCTATTTGACTGGTGACACAGCGAAGGGGAACTTCTCAAACACGCGGATCGCGCTCGTCGATTTCCGCCGCCGCATCTCGGCCTTCCAGCATTCGGTGATGGTCTATCAGCTCTGCCGCGCAGTCTGGACTCGCTGGATGGACATGGCGGTGCTTGCGGGCGCCATCGACCTGCCGGGCTTTGCCACCGACCGGCGCGCATACCTCGCCTGTGACTGGCTCCCGACGAAATGGGACTGGATCGATCCGGCAAAGGATGCGGCGGCGGAGATCCTGCAGATCGAGGCTGGCCTGAAATCCCGCACGCAGGCTATCGCCGAGCGCGGCTACGACGCCGAGCAGGTCGACCGGGAAATCGCTGCGGAACGCAAACGCGAGGCCGAGCTTGGTCTCGACTTCCGGCGGCCGGGGTCGCCCGCGCAGGCGGCGGGTGGCGGCGCTGCGCCGGTCGATGCCGAGGGCCAGCGACAGGATCAGCAGGAGGACAGCAATCAGGAAGAGGATGGCGAGGACCGGGAACCCCGGCCCGCGGAGGACGGATGATGCACCACACCCAGATCGCCCAGCGCGTCTTCAACACACCCCTGATGGTCGATCCCGTCAAGGCGCTGGCTTTCCTGACCGGGCTTGGTCCTCGGATCGTCGGGCGGGAAGTCAGTGTTGAAGGTTTGGAAATCTCGGCCGAAGACCGGGATCCCGCCAACCTCCCTGCCCGCTCCTCTCTTTTCGGCGACGACCTGACCAACCGCCAGGCACGGAATGGCGGTCAGCCCTTCGCAGTCGTCGATGGGATCGCGGTCATCGAAATCGCAGGCACGCTGGTGCATCGCGGCGCCTGGATCGGGCAATCCTCCGGCCTGACCTCCTATGAAGGGATCGCGGCCCAGCTGCAGGCGGCCATCGCCGACCCGGCGATCCGCGGCATCGCCCTCGACATCGACAGCTTCGGCGGCGAGGTGGCCGGGGCCTTTGATCTCGCCGACCGCATCCGCGCGGCGCGTCAGGTCAAGCCAGTCCATGCCTTCGTCGCCGATCACGCCCTCTCGGCCGCCTATGCGCTGGCCTCCCAGGCCGACCGGATCATCCTGCCCCGCACCGGCGCTGTCGGCAGCATCGGTGTCGTGGCGATGCACAGCGACATGAGCGGGGCGCTCGACCAGAAGGGGATCGCCGTCACGCTGATCCATGCCGGGGCCCGCAAGGTCGATGCGAACCCCTACCAGCCCCTGCCCGAGGCCGTCCGCGCCCGGATCGCAGGGGAACTGGAAGACCTCCGCCAGCTCTTCGCCGAAACCGTCGCCGAAGGGCGCGGCCGCCGCCTCGACACCCTTCGGGCGCTTGGCACCGAGGCCGCCGTGTTCCGCGGAGAGGCGGCGGTCTTCGCCGGTCTCGCCGACGAGGTGGCCGATCCGGTCACCGCCTTCCGCGCTTTCGCCGCCGCACCCCGCGGCACATCCACCCTCAAATCCAACCCCAAGGGAAAGGGCCCGATGATGACCACTGCCCCCGAAGACGATGCGCAGCCTGCGACTGCGCCTGCCGCCAGCACCCCGCCGGAACCGGCCCCGCCCGCGGCAAGCGCGCCGCCGCAGACGGCGGCGGCCGCCATGTCGCCCGAGGCGATCCGCGCCGAGGCGGCCGAGGTCGCGCAGGTCTGTGCGCAGGCCGCGCGCCTTGGCATCCAGATCGACGCCGCAGACGCGGTCGCCAAGGGCGTGAAGCCGGAAGCATTGCGCGCCAAGGTCCTGGCCGATCTTGCCGCGCGCAGCGATGCCGCGGGCATCATCGCCACCGCCCCGGCCGCAGGCGCGAAGGAAAGCCCCATCGTCGCGGCCGCGAAAAAGTCGGCCGCCGCCTCGCGCTGACATTGGCGCTGGCCACCGGCGGCATTTGTTGCTGCGCCCTCGCCCCGCCTTCCCATCCCCCAACATCCCGGAGACTGAACCATGCCCGTCCTGACGGAACAGCCCAGCATGGGCGATGTCCTCAAATATGAGGTCAACCCGAACTACACCCGCGAGGTGATCACCCTGGCGGCAGGGATGCCATACCCCATGGGTGCCGTCCTCGGCCGCATCACGGCAAGTGGCAAATACAAGCTGGCGACCAGCGGCGGCACAGATGGCGCGCAAACCGCCTCGGCCGTCCTGCTCTATGCCGTCGATTCAACGCTGGCAGACGCAGAAGGCATTGTCATCGTCCGCGGCCCCGCGATCGTCTCGCGCGCAGAGCTCGCCTACGACGCCACTGTCGATGACGCGGCCAAGATCACCACCAAGATCGGCCAGCTGGCCGCCGCAGGCATCGTCGCCCGCGACGGCGTCTGACGCTGCCCTCTCGGCCACGCCCATACCTTCATCCCCCGGAGCACCACCATGACCCTTGTCCGCAATCCCTTCGACGCTGGCGGCTATTCGCTGGCCGAGATGACGCAGGCCATCAACATCCTGCCCAACCTCTACACCCGCCTCGCCCAGATCGGCCTCTTCCGCTTCGAAGGGGTCAGCCAACGGTCCGTCATCATCGAACAGTACGAGGGCGTCCTGAGCCTCTTGCCCTCCGTCCCCCTCGGCGGCCCCGCCACGGTCGGCACCCGGGAAGGCCGGTCGATGCGCAGCTTCGCCCTGCCGTGGATCCCGCATGACGACGTGGTCCTGCCTGCCGACATCCAGGGACAGCCCGCGCTGGGCGGCGCGTTCGATGCGGCCGATCCCCTCGTCGAGGTGATGAACCGCAAGCTCCTCCTCATGCGGCGCAAGCACGCCCAGACCCGCGAGTACATGGAGATGAACGCGCTCCGCGGCATCGTGAAGGACGGCGCCGGGACCACCCTCTACAACTACTTCACCGAATTCGGCCTGGCGCAAATCTCGGTCGACTTCGTTCTCGGCACCGCAGGCACCAACGTGCAGGGCAAGGTCCGCGAGGTGCTGCGCGCGATCGAGGACAACTTGCTCGGCGAGGCGATGACCTCCGTCCATGCGCTGGTCAGCCGCGAGTTCTTCGACAAGCTGATCGCGCATCCGAAGACCGAGGAGGCCTACAAGTTCTACGCCTCGACCGGCGCCCAGCCGCTGCGCGAGGATGTGCGGCGCAACTTCCCCTTCGGCGGCATTCTCTTCGAGGAATACTCCGGTACGGTGACCCTCTCCACCAAGGCCACCGAACGGCTGGTCCCGGCGAACGAGGGCATCGCCTTCCCGCTCGGGACGATGGACACCTTCACGACCTACGGCGGCCCGGCGAACCTCCTGGAAACCGCCAACACCATCGGCCTGCCGCTCTACGCCCGCCAGCATCTCGACGAGAAGGGCCGCTGGATCGACGTGATGACCGAGGCATCGATCCTGCCGGTCAACAAGCGGCCGCGGCTGGCGATCCGGCTGCACACGTCAAACTGACGGGTTCGCCATGTCCGTCTTCGCCGCCGCCATGGACCGCATCTTCACCCATGCCTCCATGGCGGCCCAGGCCCTCTGGATCTCGGCCGCCACCTCCGAGGAACGCCCGATCCGCATCATCCGCCGCGCGCCCGACCGCGTCACCGATTTCGGCGCGGGGCGGTTCGTCAGCGACGCCACGGTGGTGGATGTGCGCGTGGCAGACCTGCCCGCCCCGCGCCCGGGCGATGTGATCGTCATCGGCGTGGACAGCCATGTGATCCAGGGGGAGCCGCTGCGCGACCGCGAACGGCTGATCTGGACCCTCGATTTGAGGCCCGCATGAAGCTGAAGCTGGAAATCAGCCCCGACCTCGCCGCCCTGATGCAGGCGGAAATCGCTGCGGGCGAGAAGGCCGTCACCAACGCCATGCGCGAGGCAGGCACGGGCCTCAAATCCGCCTGGCGCGGCCAGATCACCGGCGCGGGGCTCGGCACCCGGCTCGGAAACTCGATCCGGCTCGCCGCCTATCCCAAGGGCGGCGAAAGCCTGAACGCCGCGGCGCTGGTCTGGTCGAACGCCCCGGTGATCGTCGGCGCGCATGACACCGGGCCGCTGATCCGGTCGCGCAACGGGTTCTGGCTGGCGATCCCCACCGCCGCCGCGGGCAAATCCACCCGCGGCGGCCGCATCACCCCTGGCGAATGGGAACGCCGCACGGGACTGCGCTTGCGCTTCGTCTACCGGAGACGCGGTCCGAGCCTGTTAGTGTCGGAAGGGCGGCTCAACAGCAAGGGGCGTGCTGTGGCATCCCGCGCGAAGAGCGGTCGAGGACTGACCACCGTGCCGATCTTCCTCCTGGTCCCACAGGTCAAGCTTCGCAAGCGGCTGGATCTGGCGCGGGATGCGGAACGGGCGGTGGACGGCGTACCAAGATTGATCGTGGCGCAGTGGCACGGTTGAATTTCTAAACCTAGGTGACCGCGAATGAAATGGTCCCCCGCTTTGAAATTCGCGAAAAGAGCGGCTCATTCCTCTTTTTTGGTAGTCGTGCCAAGTATCGCTGACAACGCTCCGATAGTTGCGCCCAAGATCGTCTTGAAGGCATCAGACGCAACCGGAAGAAGGTCACTCCGTGCGGTTGGTCCTGCAAAAAGTCCCACTATCACCAGCAAGACACATATTGCCATCAATGCGAAATAGAACATGATAATCCGCTGCTGCGACTTCGTCATCTTTAGCTCCCACAGCTTGCTATAAACACTCGCGAAGGCGGCGCCAGGTAAGCAACGGGCTCAAAGTTAACGTACGCAACTTGCCCTGGAGCGAGTGATACATTCAGATACTGAGTGTCAGAATAGATATGTGAAGGAACTACTCTTGGTGAAGCCTCACCTGGAGACGGTAAAGCCGGAATCGCCGAGAACTCTGGGTTTGGTACGCGATCACCAGAAGGCCTTTCTCCTGATAGGGAAACATTTCCATCGCATTCATTCTTGAATGCGACATGGCCTTCGGGCAAATCCGGATAGAGAGTATTTGGAAATGGGTAACTTGCAACACAGCCACATTCGGTCGAAACAGGAATATAGGCCGAAAAGCTTTCCCACTCGGCAAAAATTATCTCATTCATTTGGTCACTATATTGGCCTGATCTTCTGGCCATTTCATCTTTGATGCACGATAAGTAAAGCTGATAACCCTGAATACGATCAGACTCAGGCAGAGAGCTCAGAAAAGTCGCCACTACTTCAAGATCAGCAGTACCCTCAACTTGGCCACCACTATTCTGATAAATGCCAGCTATCGAACCGGCCAAATCTGCGTCAAAACTAATGTCCGAGCCAGCGGCGCATAGCGTTAATGCAGCCTGCACCTCCTCTGTGGTTAGGCCTTGCGCAGCGACCTCTTGACCAGAAACAAGAAAGACTGAAGCAAGGACGGCGAGTGGCAAAAAATATGAGGAGACAGGCAGCGCTAAAGTAGTATCCTCGGTCAGTTTCATAACACTTGGACCTCGCTCTTGCGAATCAAAGGTACGCCACTGCTTGGCAAGGGCGGTCGCTAACGCCCCGTAGTATATCCCACATTTAGCGTTAGCATATCTTGAAGTTTCTACTCTCACGGAGCGATGCGCTGGAGTGCGAACCTTCGGGCTCAAGCTTGCTTTGGGTACCAGTCAAAAAATGCCGCAGCTGCACGTGTCGGAAACAAGAATGACAAGTACCCGCGAAACCATCCTCGCCGCGCTGCACGCGCGCCTGCATCTGCTTGCCGCCCGCACCCTGCGTGACGAGGTCTTGCCCGAGCGGATCCCGGCGGCCGGGCTGATCATCCTGCGCGACGGCCAGCCCGGCGAGCCAGAGGTGACGCTGTCGCCGCTGCGCTATCACTACCAGCACCGGGCCGAGCTGGAGGTCGTTGTCCAGGCGGGCAGCGGCCGGGCCAGCGCCTTCGACGACCTGATCGGCGCCATCGGCGCGGCGCTGGAGGCTGATCGCACCCTCGGGGGCCTCTGCGACTGGGTCGAACCCGAGGCCCCGGCCTCGGTCGACCTGCCCGTCGAGGGCGCCGCAGCCCTGAAGGCTGCGGTGATCACCGTCGTCCTGCACTACACCACCACCGGCCCTCTGGCCTGACACCCCCACATAGGAGACCCACATGGCACGCGCACACGGCGCGCGGGCGCAGATGGCGCTTGCGTTCGAAACCGTCTACGGCACCCCGCCCGCCAGCGGCTATCGGCTGATGCCCTTTGCCCGCACCACGCTCGGTGCAGAACAGCCGCTGCTGAACAGCGAACTGCTGGGCTACGGCCGCGATCCCCTGGCCCCGATCAAGGACGCGGTCACAGCCGATGGCGAGGTGGTGGTGCCGATCGATGTGGAGGCCTTCGGCTTCTGGCTGAAAGCCGCCTTCGGCACCCCTACCACGACGGGGACCACGCCCAAGACCCACACCTTCCAGTCGGGGAACTGGACGCTGCCCTCCATGGCCATCGAAGTGGCAATGCCCGAGGTGCCGCGGTTCGCGATGTATGCGGGCTGCGTGATGGACCAGCTCAGCTGGCAGATGAGCCGTTCGGGGCTGCTGACGGCGACTGCCCGCCTGATCGCGCAGGGCGAGGCCATCGCTGCCACCACGGCCGCGGGCACGCCGACCTCGCTGGGCCTCCAACGCTTCGGCCATTTCAACGGGGTGGTGAAGCGCAACGGCACGGCCTTGGGCAACGTCGTCTCAGCCGAGATCACCTATGCCAACGGCCTCGACCGGATCGAGACCATCCGAAACGACGGCAAGATCGAGGGCGCCGATCCCGGCATGGCGGCGCTAACCGGCCGGATCGAGGTGCGTTTCGCAGACTCGGCGCTGGTGACCCAAGCCATCGATGGCACGCCCTGCGAGCTCGAGTTCGCCTGGAGCCTCGGGGCGAATGCCAGTTTCACCTTCACGGCCCACGCCGTCTACCTGCCCGTCCCGCGGATCGAGATCCCCGGGCCCCAAGGCATCCAGGCCACCTTCGACTGGCAGGCCGCGAAAGCCACGAGCCCCGCCCGCATGTGCACCGCCGTCCTCGTCAACACCGTCACGGGATACTGACCATGATCCGTCTGAACCTTTCGAACCGGCCCGAATGGCTGGACCTGCTGCCCGGCCTGCGCGTCCTCGTGGCCCCTCTGACTACCGCGCTGATGGTCTCCGCCCGCGCCGATCCCGCCATCGATGGCCTGTCGGAGGCGTCAAGCCAAGAGGACATGGCACTGGCGATGGCCAAGGCCGTCGCCCGCCGCGCGCTGCTGGATTGGGAAGGCGTCGGCGACGATGACGGCAACCTCGTGCCCGTCAGCCCGGCCGGGATCGACGCCCTTCTCGAAATCTGGCCCGTCTTCGAGGCCTTCCAGGCGCAATACGTCGCCCGAGGCCTGATGCTGGATCAGGAAAAAAACGCCTCCGCGCCCTTGCCGACTGGTCCTTCGGCGGGGGCGACGGCTATTGCGCGGCCTGCGCAGGCCCCTGCCCGGACTGCCCGGCAAGACTGAACCGGCCGCTGACGGTCGAGGGCTGGCAGGTCTGGGACCTGACCCAGCGCCTTGGCGGCCAGCTGCGCATCGCGCCGGGCGCCGTCATCGGATGGGACATGGGCGCCGCCCTCGCACTGGCGCAGGCGCTGGGCGTCAATGCCCTGATCGCCGCCGAACTGCTGCCCGAGATCGAGGTGGTGATGGTGCGCAAATTCAACGAGCAGATGGAAGGACGCCGCAATGGCTGAAAGGAAGGTCTCCGTCCGCCTCGTCGCGGAGGGCGGACGCCGCGTGCGCGCCGAACTGGAGGGCGTAGGCGAGGCTGGCGCCCGTGGCTTCGGCCGCCTCTCGCGCGAGATGGAACTGGCCAACACCCGGCTTGCGGCCTTTGCGCGCCGGGCTGGCCTTGCCCTTGGGGCCGCCGCTGCCGCCGCCACAGCCTCGCTCGGGCTGATCGTCCGATCCACCGCCGAGAGTGCCGCGCAGATCCGCCAGTTCGCGCAGGTCGCCAATGCGACGCCGGAGGCCCTGCAGCGCTGGTCGGCGGGGGCGCGGACGGTCGGGATCGAGCAGGAGAAGCTGGCCGATATCCTGAAGGACGTGAACGACCGGGTCGGTGATTTCCTGCAGACCGGCGGCGGACCGATGGCCGACTTCTTCGAGAATGTCGCCCCGCGCGTTGGCGTCACGGCCGACCAGTTCGCGCGCCTCTCCGGCCCCGAGGCACTGCAGCTTTACGTCGACACGCTGGAACGCGCTGGGCTTAGCCAGCAGGAGATGACCTTCTATCTCGAGGCCATGGCCTCGGACGCCACCCGCCTTTTGCCGCTTCTGCGGAACGGCGGGGCCGAGATGGCCCGACTTAGCGACCAGGCATCCGACCTTGGCGCGGTTCTGGACAGGGATGCGCTGGAGGCGCTGCGCCGCACGCAACTGGCGCTGGGCACCGTTTCCCTCGTCTTCGAGGGTCTGCGCAACCGGATCGCCGTCGCCGTAGCCCCGACCGTCGAGGCGCTGGCCAATGCCTTCGTGGCGCTCGCCTCCGACGGTGGCATCCTGCGCTCGGCCATCGACGGGCTGATCGGCAACCTTGGAAGGCTGGCGTCCTATGCCGCCACTTTCGCCGCTGTCATGGCCGGGCGCTGGGTGGCGGGCCTTGCTGCTGCGGCCCTCTCCGTGCGCGGACTCGCGACGGCCTTGGTCTTCCTGCGTGGCGCCCTCATCCGGACCGGCATCGGCGCGCTGATCGTCGGTGCAGGCGAGCTGGTCTACCAGTTCTCGCAGCTGGTCGCCCGGGTCGGCGGCGTGGGCGAGGCGTTTCGCCTGCTCGGCGATCTGGCCCGCGAAGTGTGGTCGCGCGTCGGCCTGTCCATGGACGCGGCCCTCGCGCGGATGGCGGCCGGATGGGAGGGGCTGAAGGCGGCGGGGCTGTCGGCGCTGGAAGGCACCATCGCAGGCGTCATCAGCTTCGGAGATCGGACTGCGGCGATCTTCCAGGGGGCTTATGACGCTGCCGTCGCCATCTGGGGCAGTCTGCCCGGTGCCATCGGCGACTTCGCCTTCCAGGCGGCGAACGGGCTGATCTCCGGCGTTGAGGCGATGCTGAACGGCGTCGTCACCCGCATCAACAGCTTCATCGAGACCCTGAACGCTGCCCTTGCGCTGCTGCCGGAATGGGCGACAGGCGAAGGAGGCGTGCGCATCGGCATCCTCGACCCGGTGGAACTGGGGCGCATCGGCAATCCCTTCGAAGGTGCGGCAACGGCCGCAGGGGCTGCGGCGGCGGATGCCTTCACGGCAGCCTTGTCGCGAACCTACCTCGAGCCGCCTGATCTTGGCCTCGGCGCGATGGCCGACGATGCCCGCGCTCGGGCAGACGGCTATCGCGAGGCGGCCGGGATGCTGGCCGATGCCGCCGGTCGGCCGCTCGCCAGCTGGCAAGCGCTGAAGGATGCCGTGACCGGCACGGGCACCGAGGCCGAGACCGCCCTGGCAGATGCCGCCGCCTCGGCGGATGCCCTGACTTCCGGGCTGAACGACACGGCCACCGCCGCCGATGGTGCAGGCGGCGCGGCACGCGACGCCGGAGCTGCGGCGGCCGAGGGTGCGGACACGTCCCTTTCCGGCTGGCAAGCCGTCACGGCGGCGCTCGCCGACTATGCCGCCAAGGCGCGCGACATCGGTGGCGATATCGGCAGCGCGCTTGTCGGGGCCTTCCAGAGCGCCGAGAATGCCATCGGTGACTTCGTGAAGACCGGCAAACTCGACTCCCGCGACCTGGTCACGTCTATGATCGCCGATCTTGCCAAGCTCGCGGCCCGCCGCTTCATCCTCGGCCCTATCGCGAACGTCCTTTCCGGCGTGCTGGGCGGAGCGGGCGGGATCTTCGCCAACATCCTGCATGCGGGCGGCACGGTCGGCGCCCCCGGTCCCGGCCGGATGGTCCCGGCCATGGCGTTTGTCGGTGCGCCGCGCATGCACTCCGGCGGCTGGGCCGGTCTGCGGCCCGACGAGGTGCCCGCGATCCTGCAGCGTGGGGAGCGCGTCCTCTCGCGCAAGGAAGCTGCGGGATACGGCCAGTCGGTTGCCTCCACCGTTAACGTCACGATCAACGCCCGCGACGCAGAGAGCTTCCGCCAGTCTCGGACGCAGGTTGCCAGCGACATCGCACGCGCTGTGTCGCTAGGTCGGAGGGGGATGTGATGGCGTTTCATGAGGTTCGTTTCCCCGATGCCATCAGCCGCGGGGCGCGCGGCGGCCCGGAGCGGCGCACCCAGATCGTCGAGCTGGCAAGCGGGGCCGAGGAACGCAACGCCAGCTGGGCCAACAGCCGCCGCCGCTATGATGTGGCCTACGGCATCCGCCGCGCTGACGATCTGGCAGCAGTCGTCGCCTTCTTCGAGGCCCGCAACGGCCGCCTCCACGGCTTCCGCTTCAAGGACTGGGCCGACTTCAAGTCCTGCCTGCCGTCGCAAACGCCAGGCCCGACCAACCAGCCGATCGGCATCGGCAACGGGGCGGCCACGCTGTTTCAGCTGACCAAACGCTACACCTCCGGCGCGCAGTCCTGGACGCGGACCATCACCAAGCCTGTCGCGGGCACCGTCACCATCGCCCTGAACGGCACGCCCCAAGCCTCCGGCTGGTCGGTCTCCACGACCACCGGCCTCATCACCTTCACCACGGCCCCCGCCGCAGGCGTGGCCATCACCGCCGGGTTCGAATTCGACGTTCCCGTCCGTTTCGACACAGATGCCCTCGACGTCACCCTCGATCTCGAACGCCTCGGGTCGATCACCTCGATCCCACTCGTGGAAATCCGCACATGAAAGCCCTGACCCAAGCGCTGCAGGCGCATCTCGACGACGGCACGACAACGCTTGCCTGGTGCTGGCGCATCACCCGGGCCGATGGCGTGACTTTCGGTTTCACCGACCATGACCGAACGCTGTCGTTCGACGGCACCGAGTTCGAACCGGAAAGCGGTCTGACGGCGTCAGAGATGCGATCCGGCTCCGACCTCTCGGTCGATGCGCAGGACGCGCAAGGCGTGCTGTCGTCGGACCGGATCACCGAGACCGACATCCTCGATGGCCGATGGGATAATGCAGCGGTCGAGGTCTGGCGGGTGAACTGGTCGGTCCCGGCGCAGCGCGTGCTTCTGCGTCGCGGGGCCATCGGCCAGATCCGGCGCGGGCGGTTGGCCTTCGTGGCCGAGGTGCGAAGCCTTGCCCATGTCCTCGGCCAGACCGTCGGGCGGACGTTCCAGGCCAGTTGCGACGCCGCGCTGGGCGATGCGCGCTGCGGCGTGAACCTTGACGCCCCGGCCTTCAAGGGCAGCGGCGCGATCATCGATGTGCTGCGCGACCGTGCCTTTACAGCCTCCGGCCTCGGCAGTTTCGCGGCGGGCTGGTTCGCCTTCGGGCTGGTCGAATGGTCGACCGGCGCGAATGCCGGGCGGCGGGTCGAGGTGCTGTCGCATGACCTCGTCGACGCGGTGGCGATCCTGACGCTGCTGGAAGCGCCGGTGCGACCGATCGCGGCGACGGATGCCTTCGTGGTCCGGGCGGGCTGCGACAAGCGGATCGCGACCTGCGGGACGAAGTTCGCCAATGTCGCAAACTTCCGGGGCTTCCCGCACATCCCGGGCCAGGACGCCGTATTGCGCTACGCCACCAAGGATGGCGGCCATGAGGGGGCGGTGCTGTGACCGCGCAAACACCGACCGCCGATCCAGCCCGCGTCATCGCCACCGCTCGATCCTGGCTCGGCACACCCTATCACGACCAGGCCAGCCTGCGCGGGGTTGGCTGCGACTGCCTCGGCCTCGCGCGGGGTGTCTGGCGCGAGGTCGTCGGCCCGGAGCCATTTCCCATCCCGCCCTACAGCCGGGATTGGGGCGAGACCGGCCCGCGCGAGGTGCTGGCTGACGGCACGCGGGCGATGATGCCGGAAATCGCACCGGCCGACGCCCCACCCGGCGCGCTGGTCCTCTTCCGCATGACGCCCCGCGCCATCGCCAAGCATGTCGGCATTCTCACCGGCCCCGACACCTTCCTCCACGCCTATGAACGCCTCGGCGTGATCGAGGAACCGCTGACCCCAACTTGGCGGCGGCGCATCGCCTTCGCCTTCCTGTTCCCCGCACGCTGAGATTTTCCCATGGCCACCCTTGTCCTTGGTGCCGTCGGTTCCGCCATCGGCGGGGCTTTTGGCGGCGCGATCCTCGGCTTTTCCGGGGCTGCCATCGGTGGCTTCATCGGCTCCACCATCGGTTCGGTGGTGGACAGCTGGATCGTGTCCTCGCTCGCGCCCGCGCAGAAGATCGAGGGCCAGCGGCTGGATTCCCTACGGATCACGTCCGCGACCGAGGGGGCGATCATCCCGCGCCTCTACGGCCGCATGCGAATCGGCGGCAACATCATCTGGGCCACAGATTTCCGCGAGGAAACGAGGACCACCACGCAGGGCGGCGGCAAGGGCGGGGGCGGCGGGAGGGTCCAGACGACGGAATACCTCTACTATGCGTCCTTCGCGGTCGCCTTGTGCGAAGGCCCGATCACCGGCATCGGCCGCATCTGGGCCGATGGCAAGCCGCTCGACATGACCGGGATCACCTGGCGCTTGTATCTCGGCGACGAGGCGCAAGCGGCCGATCCCTTCATCGCGGCGAAGATGGGCGCGGCCAATACGCCCGCCTACCACGGCACCGCCTATGTCGTCTTCGAGGAACTGGCGCTTGCCACCTACGGCAACCGCCTGCCGCAGCTCAGCTTCGAGGTGTTTCGGCCGCTCGCCGATCCCGACACCGCCGAAGGGCTGGTCAAGGCCGTGACCATGATCCCCGCCTCAGGCGAGTTCACCTACGCGACGGAGGCTGTTCGCAAGACGGTAGGCGCATCCACCACGGTCTTCGGCCAGACCATCGGCGGCACAACCTCGGCCGAGAACCGCAACGCGCTGCCCGATGAGGCCGACATCGTTGTGGCCCTCGATCGGCTGCAGGCCATGGCTCCGGCCGTCGAGAGTGTCAGCCTCGTTGTCGCCTGGTTCGGGAACGACCTGCGCGCGGGCAACTGCACGATCAAGCCGGGCGTGGAGGTGGCGACCAAGGTCACCAGCCCGAAGGTCTGGTCCGTGAATGGCGTGGCGCGGGCGAGTGCGCATCTGGTCAGCCGTGACGCCGAGGACCGCCCGGTCTATGGCGGCACGCCTGCGGATTTCGCGGTGGTGCAGGCCATCCGCGAGATGAGGGCGCGCGGGCTGCGAGTGACGTTCTATCCCTTCCTGCTGATGGACGTCCCGCCCGGGAACACTCTGCCGAACCCCTACAGTGCGAATGCCGCCACGCCAGGTCAGCCGAGCTTCCCGTGGCGCGGGCGGATCACCTGTTCCCCGGCTGCAGGCTTTGCGGGGACCGCCGACAAGACCGCCGCCGCGGCCACGCAGGTCTCCAGCTTCTTCGGCGCGGCCACACCGGCTCAGTTCGCCATTGCGGGCGGCAACGTGACCTGGACCGGCCCCACAGGCGATTGGGGCCTGCGCCGGATGATCCTGCACTACGCCCATCTCTGCGCCGTCGCGGGCGGTGTCGATGCCTTCCTGATCGGCACCGAGATGCGGGGACTGACCACGATCCGGTCGGGGGCCAGCGCCTATCCGGCCGTGACCGCCTTCAAGGCGCTGGCGGCGGACGTGAAGTCGATCCTCGGGCCGGGCACCAAGGTGGGCTACGCCTCGGACTGGTCGGAGTATTTTGGCCACCAACCCGGGGACGGGACCGGGGACGTGTTCTTCCACCTCGACCCGCTCTGGTCGGACGCGAACGTCGATTTCATCGGCATCGACAACTACATGCCGCTCTCCGACTGGCGCGACGGCTTCGACCATGCGGATGCGCTGGCAGGCTGGGCGGCGATCCATGACCGAGGCTACCTGCAGGCGAACATCGCAGGGGGCGAGGGCTTCGACTGGTTTTATGCATCCGCCGCCGACAGGTCGGCCCAGATCCGGACGCCGATCACGGATGGCGCTGCGGGCAAACCGTGGGTGTTCCGCTACAAGGATCTGCGCGCCTGGTGGTCGAACCCGCATGTCAACCGTCCGGGCGGGGTGGAAATCGGCTTGGCCACATCATGGGTGCCGCAGTCCAAGCCCGTGTGGTTCACGGAACTGGGCTGCCCCTCCATCGACCGGGGCACAAACCAGCCGAACGTCTTCTTCGACCCGAAATCGTCCGAGAGCTTCACGCCCTACTTCTCGCGCGGCTGGCGCGACGATGCGATCCAGCGCGCCTATCTCGAGGCGAGCTACCTCTGGTGGGGTCAGGGCGCGAACAACCCGACGTCGTTGGTCTACGGCGGCCGGATGGTCCACGTCCCCGAATGCGCCGCCTGGACATGGGATGCGCGCCCCTATCCTTTCTTTCCCGAACTCACCGGCATCTGGACGGATGGGCCGAACTGGCGGCTGGGTCACTGGCTGACCGGACGGCTGGGTGCCGTGTCATTGGCTGCGCTCGTACGCCACCTCTGCCTTCGCGCTGGGCTTGATGAGGCGTTGATCGACGTCTCCGGCCTCTGGGGCGCGGTCGAAGGCTATGTCATCGGCGCGCTGGAAAGCCCCCGCGCCTCGATCTCCACGCTGGCACGGCACTTCGGCTTCGATGCCATCGAGACCGAAGGCGTGATCCGCTTCGTGATGCGCGGGCGGGCGCCCAGCCTCAGGCTTGCGGTGGATGATCTGGCGGCCAGCCGGGAAAGCGAGGCCTTCGAGCTGACCAGGGGCCAGGAGACCGAACTGCCGCAGGCGCTGAAGTGGCAGGTCGCGCGGGCGGACGAGGACTATGATGCCGCCCTCGTCGAAGCCCGCCGCATCACCGTCGACACGACGCGGGTCGCCTCGGAGAGCTTCCCGATGGCGATCCCGCCCGAGGAGGCGGAACGCCGCTGCCGCCGCGCGCTGATGGAAGCCTGGATCGGCCGGGAAAGCGCCACCTTCCGCCTGCCGCCCTCGCGGTTGGCGCTGGACCCTGCCGATGTCATCCGGCTCGCGCATGATGGCCGGGAGGTCGAGTTCCGGCTGGTCTCCGTCGCCGATGCCGAGGCGCGGGGCATCGAGGCGGTGCGCCAGGACCGCGCCGCCTATGATCTGCCGCCCGGCGATCCGCGCCCGGCCTCGCTCGCCAGCCCCGTCGTCTTCGGCACGCCCGAGGTGGTGATGCTGGACCTGCCGCAGATCAGCGAAGACCAGCCCGCACATCGGCCCCTGATCGCCGCCCATGCCAGCCCATGGCCTGGCGAGATCGCCGTGTTCCGCAGCGCATCCACCGACGGGTTCGCGTTGCTGACCATCTTCGGCAGTCGCGCGCGGATCGGCAGGCTGGCCTTCGACTTCTTTCCGGGGCCGACCTCGCGCTTTGATCTCGGCAACGCGCTGGTCGTCGATCTGCTGTCCGGGACGCTGGAAAGCGTAACGGACGTTGCCCTGTTCGGCGGGGCCAATGCGCTTGCGGTCGAGAGTGCCGCTGGCCAGTGGGAGATCGTCCAGGCGGGCGCGGTCGAACTGATCGCGCCCGGCCGCTATCGCCTGACCCGCCTCCTGCGCGGCCAGCGCGGGACGGAACATGCGATGGGCAACCCGGCCCCGGCAGGAGCGCGGGTTGTGGTCCTGGACGCCACGCTGGCCTCGCTGCCCGTCGCCGAGGCTGACCTTGGCTTGCCTTGGAACTGGCGGGTCGGCTCGGCCGCGCGTTCTGTCAGTGACGCAAGCTATGCCGCGCTGGGCTTCACCCCCACTGGCCGGGGGCTTGTTCCCTTCGCCCCGGTCCATGTCGAGCAGCCATGGCGGACAGCACGCAACCCGGGCGATCTGACCATCCGTTGGACGCGGCGGTCCCGGGCGCTCGTGGCCGATGCCTGGGAGCAGGTCGAGGTGCCGCTGGCCGAGGACGTGGAAAGCTACGAGGTCCAGATCCTCGACGGGGCCGCCGTCAAGCGCACCCTGACCAGCAGCACGACCTCCGTCCTCTACACCGCCGCGCAACAGACCGCCGACTGGGGCGCGTTACTCGGCCCCGGCCAGTCGCTGGCGATCCGCAACTTCCAGCTCTCGAACCGCCTCGGCCGCGGCACGCCTGCGACCGTGACCCTCCAGTTTTGACGGGATTTCCCATGTCCGACACCACAACCCATCTGGGCCTGCCGTATCTTCTGGCCGCCCAAGCCCAGAAGCATGTCACCCACAACGAGGCGCTGCGACTGCTCGATGCCATGGTGCAGCTCTCTGTCCTCGACCGCACACGCACCGCGCCCCCCGCCAGCCCGGCCGACGGGAACCGCCATCTGGTGGCCTCGGGCGCAACAGGCCCCTGGGCCGGGTGGGATCTGAACATCGCCTTCTGGATCGACGGCGCATGGATCCGGCTGGTGCCGCGCACCGGCTGGCTCGTGTGGGTCGCGGCCGAGGGCCTCTTCCTTGTCTGGACCGGCAGCGCCTGGGAGGTCATGGGCGAGCCGAGCGACATCTCGGATGCYGTCTTCWGCCTCGTGAACGACGCCGATCCCACGAAGAAGGCGGTGTTCTCGCTGTCCGGCATCAGCACCGGCACGACCCGCAGCTACACGCTGCCGAACACGTCTTCGGAACTGGCGATCCTGGCGGGCACCCAGACCTTCACCGGCAACAAGACGTTTTCGGGGACTCTGACGGTGTCCGGGACCGTCACTGTCTCGGCGGCCAGCGCCTCGATCGGCACGGCAACGACGACTGCCACCTATGGGATTGGCACCGGGGCCACGACCACGGGCGTGACCAAGACCGTGAACCTCGGCACCGGCGGCGCGTCCGGATCGACCACGGTCGTCAACATCGGCTCGGCCACCGCCGGGGCGGGCGGTACGACTGTCATCAACACGCCGACCGTGMCCTTCGCCAATGCGGTCACGCAGGTCGGCATGCCGCAGGCGAACCTGACAGCGCAGCTTCTGGGCCTCGGCGGGGCGACGGCCGATAGCTACAACCGGCTGTCTGTGAACACACCGGCCATGCTGTTGAATAACGCAGGCGCGGGCATCGAAGCCACTGTGAACAAGGCTGCCGCCGGGAGTGACGCTGCCTTCGCCTTCAAGACCGGCTTCTCGGCCCGTGCCCTGATCGGTCTCTTGGGCAATGACGATTTCAGCTTCAAGGTCAGCCCGGACGGGTCGGCCTTCTTCGATGCGATCCGGATCGACCGGACCAGTGGTCAGGTGGAACTGCAGCAGCCGACGGTCCTGCCCGGTCTCAGCGCTGCGCCATCGCCGCCGCCCACCGGCAAGGCATCGGTCTACGCCCGCAACCGCGCAGGCGCGCCATGGATCGACGTGATGCGCCCTTCCGGCCGGGACTTTCCACTCCAGCCGCATTTTGGGGTGAACCGCATCGCCAACTGGTCCCCCTCCGTCAGCACCACGATCACGACCGAAGGCTTGCCGATCACCTCGGTCGGCACGGTCTCCCACCCGACCCTCGCAGCCACGAACCTTGCCGCCAGCATGCGCCGCTGGCGTCTGACCTCGGCGGCGGTCGTGGACTCGGTCGCCGACCAGCGATCCGCAGGCTGGGCCTGCTGGCGCGGGAACGCGGCGGGCTTAGGCGGCTGGACCTTCGTCACGCGGATTTCGCTCACGACCCTGCAGGCGACCGGCATGAGCTTCTTCGGCCTCTATGGATCGACCGCCGCGCTGGCCGCCACCCTGACGCTGGCCGCAGCCATCAATTGCATCGGTATCGGCTTCCAGCGCGGAACCCACACACGCTGGCAACTCGTGGCCAACGACGGCACTGGCGCACCGACACTGACCGACATGGGTGCGAGTTTCGCCATCGCGACTGGCGGTGTGCTGACGCTGTTCATCGCTGCGCCGCCAAACGGCAGTTCAGTCTGGGTGCGGGTGGTGGACGAGGTCTCCGGCGCGGTCTTCGAGCAGGAGATCACCGCCGATCTGCCCGCCGCAACGCAATTCCTGTCGCCGCGGCTGTTCATGAACACCGGGGCGACGGCCGCCGCCGTCGCCTACGACTGCGCCGGGGTCTACCTGGAAACCGACTTCTGACCAACCGCGGCCTGCCGCAATGAAAGGACCATCATGAACGACCAGACCACTCTTGCCGGGGAGGTCGCGCGGGCCTTTCGGGACCACGGGATCACCGCCGCGCTGACTGCCCTGATCGGCGGCACCATGGCCTTGATCGCGGCGATCACGCGCAAGGCCTTCACCAACGAGGCCCTGCTGGACCGGCTCGACCGGGAACTCATTACCGAACGAGACCGCACCGACAAGCAGCGCAGCGAAGATCGCAAGGTCGATGGCGACCGCCTCGACCGGATCGAGACCGACATCCGCTCGATGCGGGACATGCTCTTCGACGCCTTCCAGCGCGGCCGATCCGACTGACCGCCTGGCGACCACACCACCACGACCACATCCCCCGCCCCCGGCGGGCAATGCCCGCCAGAACCTAAGGTCTGCGCGGCCTTGCCGCGCGGGGGCGGGTTTTTTCATCTGGAGGATCCACCATGCCGACCCTGACTTACCCCCACTGGCGCGATGTGCCCGCGACTGCCTGGCGCTGGCCGAACTTCTCGGCCGCCGAGATTGCCTGTCGCGGTACCGGCGCGATCAAGATCAACACCGAGGCCATGGACAAACTGCAGGCCCTGCGAGACCGGCTGGGCAAACCGCTGATCGTGCGCTCGGCCTATCGCAGCCCGGAACACAACCGAGCCGTCGGCGGGGCCCCTGCCTCGAAACACATGCAGGGCACGGCCTTCGACATCGCCATGTCGAACCACGATCCCGCAGCCTTCGAGGCGGCGGCGCGGGCGGTCGGGTTCCTGGGGTTCGGCTATTACCCCCGCTCGGGCTTCATGCACATCGACCTTGGTCCTGCCCGGTCTTGGGGCGATCCTTTTGCGACGCGCGCGGTGCCCTTCGCCCCGGAACTGCCGCCCGCGCGCGAAATCCTGTCGGAAAGCCGCACGCTGCGCGGTGGCGGCGCGGCTGGGGCGGCCACCGTCGGCGCGGCCGGGGTGGAAGTGCTGCAGGACGTCCTTGCGGAAACCCAGTCAACGATCCAGCCGCTGGTGCCCTACCTCGACACGCTGCGCTGGGTGCTGATCGCCATCGCGCTGATCGGCATCGCCGTCACCATCCACGCCCGGCTCGACGACTGGAAACGGGGCCAGCGGTGATCGGCTGGCTTCTGACCCATGGCCCGGCGCGAAGAGCGCTGGGCCTCATCCTCACCGCAGCAGCGATCCTGTTGTTCCTGCTGAACCTCCGCCGCGCAGGCGAGCGCGCCGGGCGTGCCGCCGAACTGCTTGATGCAAGAGAGCGAAACGATGCCGTCCACCGCCAGATGCTCGAAGCCGCCGCCCGTCGCCCTGCTGATCGTGACGCTCTGGCTGACCGGTTGCGCGATGGCAGGTTCTGACACCCGCGCGCCCTGCCCGCCGGTAGTCGGCTACACGGCTGAAGATCAGGCACGGGCCGCAGACGAGGTCGATGCACTGCCGGAAGGGGCCGTAATCGTCAGGATGCTCGGCGACTACGCTGTGCTACGCGACCAGGCGCGAACGTGCAGCTAAGGGCACGACACGGACGTTCGCTGCAGCGAACATGAAAGACAGCTATGCGCAGAAAGAAGATCTATCTGCGCCTCTATTGAGGAGGTCTCACAGCCCTGCGTGATTTCGGCACGATTCCTTCTCGCAGGTTGAGTCAGCTTCCTGTTATGCAGGAAGGATGGCAAAAAGACCCGACATTGGCCTCAGACAGGGGCGAAGATTGTGTCAGATGCGGCACGAGGACCGGCTAGCGTTCATCGCTGAAGGCCTTCCTATCCTGTTGGCCAGTTCGCAGGGGTTTCAGGATGCTGCCGCCCACCTCCGCGACCGTCCTCGGGAAGAAGATGTGATGGTCAGCTTCGCGGATGAAGAAGCAGCAAAGATTCTGATCTTATTGGACATTGTCCGCTGCCCCCCTGCCCAAGTAAATCAGCACATCGGGAAGCTGATGCGATGGTTCTATGATCACCTAGCGCGGCTCGTCTACGCGAAGGCGACGAGTTGGAAGCCTATGAACGTTGGCCAACTCTAGCGCTATGTGCAAACAGAATGTGAGGAGCACACCCTGGAGGGCTTCGCCGGGGAGTATATTCTGCCGGGCGGTCCGGTGCACGAACGCGAAAGCGCACTGTACGCGGATATTCAGTTACATGACGATGGCGAACTCGCTTGGCATGAACCGCGAACCCGTCCGTCGCTGTTCGGGCCCGAAGAATCGGATGCGCTGCGCGTTATCAATGCCATGCATCGGCTCGGGATGCTTAGCCTCGCCGGTCTGCGAGTTATCGCATCCGTATGGAGCGGGACTCGGTTCTCCGACGAACAAACCCCGCGCATAGCCAAAGCACTGACTCAGGCAACGCTGGAGCAGATGGAGGCTGCAGGTCTGATCCCCGATAGCGCAGAGGATAGGGACGTGGGCACCCTGCATGAGCGATGGCAGCTCCCAATGTATGAGCTCCAGATCAATCCGACGATCCAGACGATGGAAGAACTCCGCGAAGCACAGGTGCGGATGCTGAATAACGAAATAGGCGGCTGGTAAGGCAAGGTGCCTGCAGCGCCCTCAGGTCATTAGTCGGTTCTGTTCTCGTAGGCTTCCAACATAACGGGCGACATTATAATCGCCGCCATCAGAACCGTGATGGAATGCTTCAGCAATTCGGTGCTCCGCTCGGGATCGAAGAAGCGCCCGTTGAACTTGCCCCCGTGAAACAGGTTGTTTCGGAAGCGTCTTACGTACAGTAGTATGAGGTCGTTTTCGTTCTCCGCCTGTGGAGCAACAACGCGCCATTGAAGGACATTGTTCGCGTAGACCTGCTTTTTCGGAGGATTGCCAAGCACGTAGGAAATGGCTTCCGCAACGCCCGGATCGGCCGATCCTGTCAGGGGAGGCAGTTCACGGGCAAAGCGCGTCCAGTCGGGATTAGCGGCGTCGCCACTGCTAGCCACGCAGTGGCCTGTTACCTTCAGACAATATTCAAACTGGGCGAAGACACGGAAAAGCCCCGTCGCCAAATCGTTAAGTCCCTGATCACATTCCACAAGATATGTCATTGGTGCGAAGCCTCTCAAACATCTCACTCAGTATCATTGCCTTGGGGAGTTGTCGTTAAGCTTCCGGCTAAGACTGGGCTAGTCACATGCCGCAGCTGGGGGACCAGCGGTCCGGCTCCGCGAAGATGGGGCATGCGCCAGACGAGCTTGCCAGACCTGCTTTTCATATAGTGACCCCTGACCCAATGGGTCCTTCGAGGGATGCCTTTACGGCCAACAGTAGACGTTTCGTACTTCATGGCCTCGACTTGGCCGCGCCCCGCCTTGCCGAGGCTGATTTTCGTGATGAGCGTGTCAGGTAGCGCCTTGCCGGACCGCTCAGCCTGGCGTCTCTCATGCCGTGGGTGGAGCGACACCTGCTGCGCATCAAGCATGCCATCATGGCGCAGCAGGGTGGCTATCGCTACGGCCGAGCCAAGGAAGCTTCGATTCATGGCGAGTTCATCATCGATCATGCCATCCGAAACCGGCATGCCCACAGCTTGGAACAGCTTTTGGGTGGGCGTCGGTACGGCCGAGGCGCCCATGCCCTTGGTGATCATGCAGCAGGCGCTTGGGCCGACGGTGTTTTGGCGAATGGCGAAACGCTGAGTGTAGATCTCTTCCCCGACCTGCGCGACGAGCCCGAAGACCGAGCCGTCATTCTGTCGCATGATCCCATCCGTCCCCAGGAGAGGTGGCATGATAATCATGGTCGGAAATGGCAGCTGAACCTGAGAGAATAGCTCGTCCAGCCCTTCCCGCTTCATCTCGTTCACAAGCTCGCTCATCATCCAGTAGGCATCGATATCGATCCGGAAGACCTGGGCGTCATCAAGGATGGCGAGAGAGCGCTCCCGATAGTCCAATAACTGATCCATCAGGCCCGCAGGCAACTCGGCTGGACTCATCCCCTGCATTTCGAGGATCTGCCGAGGGTAATCTGTGAAAAAGAGCTTCAGCTCCGGAACCATGCTTTACCTACCTTTGAAGCAGAAGCCGAACTGACAAGGGCATTGCCGCCAACCTGGACGGACTTTCGATGGCACTTCGCTGCGTCCGCCCTGATAGCCCCTAGATATCGGATTTTTTCGCATCGCGCCACAAACGAGCGCTTCCAGGAACTTCTACGGAAGCAACTTCGGACGCAGAGCTTACTACTTTTGCGTGGGTGGCGAAAATATTCCACCGTCATAGCATCTTGACGGCCAGGCTTTCCCGGACGGGCTGGTTCCCTGCTTCGGTTCGGACTGCATCTTGCTACCGTCTTCATTATTGCTTATATTGAATACAACTAGACGGAGGCCACTATGTCCCAGACCACGACGATGACTGTCCGCATCAGCGGTGCGCTGAGCGAGTTCGTGGCGTCGAACGTCGGCGAGAACGGTTCCTACGAGAACATCAGCGAGTACGTGCGCGACCTAATCCGCCGCGACAAAGAGAGGGCGGAGCGGGAGGCGTTTGATCGTCTGAAGGCTGAGCTGTCGCGTGCTTTTGCAGCGCCAGAGGAAAGCTATCGCCCGTTGACCGCCGCCGAGGTGATCGCCCGGAACCGGGGCTGACGACGTGGTCGTTCGCGTCCAGGAGGCCGCATCGCTGCGGCTTGACGAGATCTACCGTTACACCCGCGAACGTTGGGGGATCGAGCAAGCGGATCGGTACCTCACCGACCTCTTCGCGGCGTTTGACCAGATAGAAAGCCATGGCGTCGCGTCACGCCCCATCCCGGCCGAGTTCGGGGTCGAAGGCTTCTACTTCCGGCATGTCCATCATTTCGTGTACTGGCGGCGACTGTCGAACGGGGACGTCGGCATCGTGACGATCCTGCACGAGCGGATGCACCAGATGGACCGGTTTCGGGAGGATCTTCCGAAGTGAAGGTTGGCTCGGGCGACGATTATCCGCACCGTCGAAGGGGGCCTCGTAAAACGTTGACCAGGTGTTGACAAGAATTAGCAACGCAAAAACCGACTGTTTAAGTCGGGCTCTAAGCGTCTGATATATTTAAGGAATCTGGTTGCGGGGGCAGGATTTGAACCTGCGGCCTTCAGGTTATGAGCCTGACGAGCTACCGGGCTGCTCTACCCCGCGCCAAGGTTGTCCTGATCGGGTTTGTTTCATCGTATCAGAGAGATATTGCGTTTCTTACCAGGTCTGGCGGTGACCTACTCTCCCACGTCTTAAGACGCAGTACCATCGGCGCAGCGGCACTTAACGGCCGAGTTCGGGATGGGATCGGGTGTTTTGCTCGCGCTAGGGCCACCAGACCAGGAAAGAAACGCTCAGCGTCGGA